>JAHWLA010000010.1 GCA_019347595.1 Actinomycetota bacterium | reverse complement strand
GGCCGTCGCGCCACGCCCGGGCGATCGGGTACTCCTCCATGTAGCCGTAGCCGCCGTGGAGTTGCACGCATGTGTCGAGCACCCGCTTGCCGAGGTCGGTGCACCACCACTTGGCCTTGGCGGCGTCCTCGGCGGCCAGCGCCTTGTCGTTCTGCAGTTCGAGCTGGTGATCGACGAAGACCCGGGCCAGATCGAGCTCGGTTCGCATGGTGGCGAACTGGAAGCGGTTGTGCTGGAAGGTCCCGATGGGTTGGCCGAAGGCGTGGCGCTCCTTGGCGTACTGCAACGTCCACTGGAACGCCGCCTCGGCGTGGGCCACGGCGACGACGGCGATCCCGAGGCGCTCCCCGGCCAGGTTCTCCATCAGGTAGGAGAACCCTTTGCCCTCCTCGCCGAGAACGTTGGCAGCGGGAACCCGCACGTCGTCGAAGAACAGCTCGGCGGTGTCGGCGCAGTGCTGGCCCACCTTGTCGAGGTTGCGGCCCCGCACGAAGCCCGGCATGTCCCGCTCGACCACCAGCAGGCTCATGTCCCGGTGGGGCTTGCCGCTGTTGCCGGTCTTGCAGACGACGATCACGAGGTCGCTGTTGATGCCGTTCGAGATGAACATCTTGGCGCCGTTCAGCACGAACGTCTCGCCGTCGCGCACCGCTCGGGTGGCGATGGCGCTGAGGTCGGAGCCCGTCCCCGGCTCGGTCATGGCGATGGTCGCCACCAGCTCGCCCGACGCCAGCCCGGGGAACCAGCGGGCCTTCTGCTCGTCGTCGGCGTGGGCGAGGTAGTAGGGCACGGCCACGTTGTGGTTGACGAACCCGAGGCCGGCGTTCATCATCCCGCTCCCCGCGAACTCCTCCTGCACGATGGCTTCGTAGCGGACGTCGTCGGTGCCGCTGCCGCCGTACTCCTCGGGGATGCCCATGCCGAGCATGCCTGCCTCTCCCGCCTTGCGGTAGAGCTCCTTGTCGACGATCCCGGCGCGCTCCCACTCCTCGAAGTGCGGCGCCACCTCGCGCTCGATGAACGTCCGCACCGTGGCGCGGAAGAGCTCGTGGGTGTCGTCGAACAGCGTCCTCTTCACGTGGCCACCATCCCGCGTCCGGGCGGTGGCGAACAGCCCACCCCCACTGCTAGTACAACGGCCACTCGTGACGCCCCGCCGGGCGATGCCTACGGTCGCTCTCATGCAGGACTTCGAAGCGCTCTCGGTCGAGCTCCAGGACGCCGTCGCCGTGGTGACGCTCGACCGGCCCGACCTCTACAACCGGTTCGACGCCGCCCTCCACGTGGAGCTGGCCGATTGCCTGCTCGAGCTGCGCAACCGCGAAGACGTGCGCGCCGTCGTCTTGGCGTCCACCGGCAAGGTGTTCTCGGCGGGCGGCGACTTCGAGCTCATGCAGGCATGCCGCGACAACGTGCGCGACCGGCTGCGGATCGTGGACGACGGCCGCCGCCTGCTCCGCACCTTGGCCGATCTTCCCCAGCCGCTGGTGACGGCCCTGCACGGCGACGCCATCGGGTTGGGTGCCACGGTCGTGCTGGCGTCGGACGCCGTGGTCGCTGCCCGCACCGCGGGGCTCGCCGACACCCACGTACAGTTCGCGCTGGTGGCCGGCGACGGCGGCTGCGCCCTGTGGCCCGCCACCGCCGGGCTGCTGCGGGCCAGGCGCTATCTGTTGACGGGCGACCGCATGGACGCCGAGACGGCGTTCGCCGCGGGCCTCGTCACCGACCTGGTCGACGAGGCGAACGACGTGCTGCCGGCGGCCTTGGCCCTGGCCGGCCGCATGGCCGCCCTGCCGCCCCTGGCGGTACAGGGCACCAAGCGCGCCCTCAACCACCTGCTCAACCAGCGCATCTCCGAGTCGGTCGAGCTGTCGTTCGCCATGGAGCTGCTGACGCTCGGCTCCGACGACCTGGGCGAGGCCATCGCCGCCTTCACCGAGCGCCGCCCCCCGAACTTCACCGGCCGCTGACGGCGGGGTTCGGGCGGCCGTGGGGTCAGCGGCGTTCCCACTCCACGTCGGCGACCTCGCGGTCCCACGTGGTGGGCGTGCAGCCCTCCTCGCGCAGTTTGTACTTCAGCACCCGGTTGAACTCGCTCTTGGGGAGCTCGTCGCGGAACTCGATGTAGCGCGGCAGGGCGAAGTACGGCACCCGGTCGGCGGCCCAGGCGAACAGCTCTTCGGGCGTCAGGCCGGCGCCCGGCGACAGCACGGCGGTCACCTTGACGTCGTCCTCGGCCAGGTCGGACAGCACCGCGTGCACGGCGACCTCGACGATGTCGGGGTGCTGGAGGTACGTCTTCTCCTGCTCCTGGCTGGAGATGTTCTCGCCCCGCCGGCGCAGGTAGTCCTTCTTGCGGTCGACGAAGTAGAAGAAGCCGTCCTCGTCGAACCTCGCGAGGTCCCCGGTGTGGTACCAGAGGTTCCGGGTCATCGCCGCCATGGTGTCGGGCCGGCGCCAGTAGCCCTTGATCATCACGTTGGGCCGGCGGGGCCGCACCACGACCTCGCCCACCTCGTTCGGGCCCAGCTCGTTGTCGTCGTCGTCGAAGATGCGGACGTCGAAGTCGTCCTCGTTGCGCTTGCCCGAGCTGCCCGCCGGGACGTCGGCGCCGACGGGGTAGCACGTGATCGGGACGGCCTCGCCGAGGCCGTAGGAGTTGGCGCCGACGGCGGGCACGCCGAAGCGCTGCTGCCAGATGCGCTGGTCGTCGGGGGATACCGGCGCCGCCCACAGGGCCCGCAACTGGCCCTTGCACGCGGTCAGGTCGGGGTTGTCCGGCATGCGGGCGATCATCGCCGGCATGGCGCCGACCAGGTTCGCCACGGTGGCGCCGCTGCGATGGATCTCCGGCCAGAAATTCGACACCGAGAAACGCGGGTAGATGGCGGCGCGTCCCCCCACCAGCATGGCGCCGAGGATGGTGCAGCCGGGCAGGTTCATGTGGAACATCGGCAGCGGGCTCCAGTTGACGTCCTCTGCCGTGCGCGCCAGCGCCTGGTTGGTGCGGTGGGCGAGGTTCGCCATGTAGGCGTGGCTCACGACGCCGGCCTTCGACGGCCCCGTCGTCCCGCCCGTGTAGATGAGGCAGGTGGTGTCGTCGGGGGACGGGGTGAACCACTCGTCGCCCCCGCCCGCCACCCGCAGCTCCTCGAGCAGGTTGCACTCCAGCTTCAGGCCGTCGGGGACCTCGGCGGCGCCGCGGGAGAACAGCCGCACGCCGGGCAGGTCGTCCTGCACGAGTTCGAAGCGGGCGACGAAGTCGGGCTCGCACAGCACGATGCGGGCGCCGGTGTCGCCGACGACATGGCGGAGGCTGTCGCCCTTGAGCGCGGTGTTGGTCGGCGCCCAGATGGCGCCCAGGACGTTCGAGGCGAACCACGAGAGGACGGCATCGAGGTTGTTGTCCAGCATCGACACGACCACGTGGCCCTCGCCGACCCCCGCCGCCCGCAGCCCACGAGCCAGGTCGGTCGCCCGCTCCCAGATGTCGGCGTAGGTGTACGTGTCGCCCTGGAAGTCGAGGAACAGGCGGTCGGGGTGCCGGTCGAGCGCAGCGCGCAAGGTGCCGACGACCGTGTCGGTGCGACGGTCGGACGTGATCCAGGCCTCGGCCACGCGTTCCTCCTGAAACGGGAGCAGTATGTGGAACAAATAATCGGGTACGCGGCCACATGGCCGCAAGGCCGGCGTTACTTGCCGGCGCGCGCCTGGGCCAATGCCTGCTGGAAGCCGGGCAGTGTGAAGCACTCCGACTCCGCCGAGAAGGCGAAGTCGAGCACGCTGTTCACGGCGGCGGCCAAGTGGAGGTTGAGCGCCCGCTTGGTGTCGCGCAGCGCCTGCTGCGGCTGGGCGGCCAGCCGTTCGGCAAGGGCGTACGCCTCGTCGAGGAGCCGGTCGCGAGGCACCGCCCGATTGGCCAGGCCCAATTCCACCGCCGTGGCCGCCGGGATGCGGTCGCCGGTGTAGAGGTACTCCTTGGCCTTGAGCAGGCTGGTCATCAGCGGCCAGCACAGGGCCCCGCCGTCGGCAGCCACCAAGCCGATGGTGACATGGGGGTCGGCGAGAAACGTGTCGTAGGCGACGAGCACGATGTCGGACAGCATGGCGAGGCTGCATCCGAGCCCGACGGCGGGCCCGTTCACGGCGGCGACGACGGGCAGCGGGAAGGCCATCATCTCGGTGACGATCTGCCGCGCCTCGTGCATCGTGCGGTAGCGGACCTCGGGATCGTCGGCCAGCGAGCCCACGAATTCCAGGTCACCGCCCGCCGAGAAGGCCTGGCCCGCCCCGGTGAGCACGACCACGCTGACCGTGGGGTCCTCCAGCAGCAGGCCCCACACCTTGGCCAGCCCCTCGTGCAGCGGCCGGTTGGTGGCGTTGCGGTGGTCGGGGCGGTTGATGGTGAGCGTGCGGATGGGCCCCTCGCCGCTGAGCAGCAACTCCTCGGGCAGTCGGTACGACATGGACGGCATCGTCGGCCCTCAGCGGGCGCCCGTCGAGAAGCGCGGTCGTGCTAGCACCTGCACCACCTCGCTCTGCCTGCTCACGCCGCCGCCGAGGGCAGGGCCAGGAGTTCCCGCAGCCGTTGGCGCGACTCGTCGGTGTCCGGTCGGTGCACCATGACGATGAGCGAGGGCTGGTCGGCCGGCCGCAGTTGGAGGACCTCGGTGCTGACCCGGCCGACTGTTGGCAAGTCGATCTCCTGCCGATGGCGCACGAACCCGCGCACGTCATGGCTGCTCCACGCGTCGCGGAAGACGGCGCTGCGTTCGTAGAGCTCGTCGACGAGCGCCTCGCATCGTGGATTGCCGGGGTACTTGGCCGCCTCGGCCCGGAAGCGGGCGATGGTCGCCTTCGTCTCGAACTCCCAGTTCCGCAAACGGGTGTGGATGGTGTCGGAGAACAACATCATCCAGAGCGCGTTGCGATGCTCGGACGGCAGGGTACCGGGGTCGCCGAAGACCTCGGTGTAGCCGCGGTTCCACGCCAGCACGTCGTTGGCGGGCGTCATCACGTACGCGGGCGCGGGCAGCAGATCGTCGAGCAGCGCGATCAGGGTGGGGTCGACGGAGTCGGCCGCTTCCTGCGTCTCGACGACCGGAGCGCCGGCCAAGCGGCGGAAGTGGCGACGCGAGGCGTCGTCGAGGCGGAGGGCGCGCGCCACGGCGTCGAGGACCTGCGGGCTCGTGCGAATGTCGCGCCCCTGCTCCAGCCACGTGTACCAGGTGAGGCTCACCCCGGCCAGGTCGGCCACCTCGTGCCTGCGCAGGCCCGCCACGCGACGCCTCCCTCGGGGCGTCAGCCCCACGTCCTCGGGCTGCAGGGCGGCTCGCCGGGCGCGGAGGAACTCGGCCAGCTCGCGCCGCCGAACGGCTTCGCGTTCGTCCATGTGTCGGACGATACCGACGGATGCGGGTAGCGGATAGGTGGTACTGGTACCAGTATCGGCTGCTCGTTCAGAGACGGCTGACGGCGTCGACCACCTCCGGCAGGCGGGCGACGACCTCCTCGAACGACGGCTCGAAGAGCGACCCGGCCGAGGGAGCCACCTGGAACGGCGCCAGCACCACGTCGGTCACGCCGAGGTCGCGAAGGGCGACGAGTCGCTCGTCGGTCAGGCGGCCGCGGAACCCCGTGCGCACGGGGAAGGCGCCCGGATCACGGTCCGCCGTCCGCAGTACCTGGCGGAGGCGGCCGAGCAGTTCGCCCAGTTCTTCGATGGTGGGGTTCGAGCCGATCCACCCGTCGCCGAGGCGGGCGGCGCGAGCGAGGGCCTTGTCGCTGTGGCCCCCCACGAAGACGGTCACGCCGCCGGGCGGGACGGGGTTCATGGCAACCGGCGAGAAGGTGAAGTGGCGCCCGCGGTACTCCACGAGGGCGCCGGACCACGCCAAGCGGAGGATCTCGATCGTCTCGTCCAGCCGCGCCCCTCGCTCGCCGAACGGGACCCCGACGGCGTCGAACTCCTCCCGCATCCAGCCGATGCCGACGCCGAGGTCGAAGCGCCCGCCGGTGATCGCCGCCGCGGTGGCGACGTCCTTTGCCAGCAGCAGCGGGTGGCGGAGCGGGGCCACGAGGACGGCGGTGGTGAACCGCAGCCGGGTCGTCGCCGCGCCGAGCGCCGCCGCGACGACCACCGGGTCGGGGAACTCGCTGTCGACGGGCAGCGCAGCCTTGCCGTCGGGCGCGTAGGGGTAGCGCGAGGTGACCTCGGGCGGCACGCAGAGGTGGTCCGACAGCGCCAGCCCGGTGATGCCGCAGTCCTCGGCGGCACGAGCCAGTTCGATCAGTCGCTCGGTCGGGAAGAAGGGGACGGAAAGCCAGGGGTTCACGACCCGACGGTACGACGCCGACATGCGTTGACGCCCGCAGCGACCCGATCGTCGCGCCCGAGAGGCCGTCCAACTGCGCGTTGACAGCACCTGGACACCTCGTGCGGCGCCGGAGCCGTACTGAAAGGCAAATTTCCGGTTCTCAAATAGGATCGGGTATGCGACTCTGCCACTGAAACCGGATTTCCGGGCCCTGAACCGCCTCGTGCAAAGGACGACGAAGAATGCTACGCAGCCGCCGGGGGTCGAAGGTCGTCGGAGCAGCGCTCGCTGCCTTGCTCGTCAGCAGTGCGTGCGGCTCGACCGTCGGCCGTCAGCAGGTCGGGGCGGACGGAGGACCGGGCAGCGAGTTCGGCGACGCCATGGGGCCGGGAACGACCGGCATCGGCGAAGACGGAGGCGACGGCGCGCTGCTCGGGGGCGACGGGTCGTCCGGGCCCGGAGGGTCTTCCGGGCCGGGCGGGGCGTCGGCGACCGGCGGGTCCTCGACAGGCGGCGGGGACCGACGCAACGGGCAGGCGCCCCGGGGCGGCAACCGCCCGCCGGGGTGGATCCCGGCCGGGCGAGGCGCGCAGGGCGTAACCGACGACAAGATCGCCGTGGGCCTCTGGATACGCGACTACGCCGCCGCGGGCGCCTTCCTGGAGAGCATGGGAGGCGCGCCGAAGGCCGGAGGCGTCGACGGCGTGAAGGCGTCGAACGCGGTGGCGACCTACATCAACGACCACGGTGGCATCGCGGGCCGACGACTGGAGCTCGTGCTGCACCAGATCGGCGTGGACCAGGAACGCGACTACGCGGCGGCGTGTGCCAAGTGGACAGAGGACCACAGCGTCTTCGCCATCATGGCGGCCATCAGCCAGGGGGTCGACTGTGCGAAGCGGTCGAACCGCATCCTCGTCAGCGACGTGACCCCCGGCGGCGTGTGGGCGTCCGAGCGCACGATGACGGAATCGAAGGGCCTCTGGTACGGGCCCACCTATCCCTTGGTCGAACGACGGGGCGCCACGTTGGTCGACGGTCTGGTGCGGCACGGCTGGTTCACGCCCGGGGCCAAGGTCGGCGTCATGGTCGAGGACACGCCGACCGCCAAGGACGGCGCCGACAAAGGCATGCTGCCTGCCCTCGCCCGCCACAACATCGACGTCGCCAAGAAGATCGTGTACCCCCTGACCGGCGGGGCGTCGTGGGACACCTACGCCTTCGACTTCGCCCGGGCGGGCGTCACGCACGTCCTGTGGTCGAGCAGCGACGGCCTGTTCGTACCTCCGCTGCTGATGCTCCGGGCCGCCAGCAACCAGCGCTACTACCCGCAGTGGGGCTTCGCCAGCGACCAGGGGTTCGCCTTGGGGCCGCAGCGGCAGTGGCCCGCCGACCAGCTCCCGAACATCTCGGGGATCGGATGGAACGCCACGCTCGACACGGGGGCAACGGGCATGTCCGGGTCGAAGAACGCCCAGGCGTGCGCCGCCATCCGCGACAAGCTCCAGCAGACAGACGTGATGTTCTACTGCGAGATCCTGTTCTTTCTCCAGCATGTCCTCGCCCACGCCACCGAGGTGAGCAACGGGGCATTCCGGGCCGCCCTCGACCGGGTGGGGACCTCGTACCCGAGCGTGCACAATGTCGACGGCGGGACCAAGTTCACCGCCTCACGGCACGACGGTCCCGTGGCCTACCGCGTCGTCGGCTACGACAACCGGTGCAGCGGTGGGGTCAACTGCTTCAAGTACGTCAGCCCCTCCTACGCCTGGTGAGGGGCCCTTACCCGAAGGACCCTCGCACGCTGTGAACCCCCTCTCGGAACTGCAGGACTGGCTGGCGCGCCACTGGAGCCCCGACCTCACGGTGCGCGAGTGGTGGGACCTGTTGGGCACCGCCGGGTGGGCAGCACCGACATGGCCTGTCGAGTGGTTCGGCAAGGGCCTCTCGGACGCCGAGCACGTCGACGTGCAGCGCGCCATCGCCGACTTCGGCGCCTTGGGGCCGCCCGGCGGCGTGGGCATGCTGCTGGCGGGCCCGACGATCCTCACCCACGGATCGGACGAGCAGAAGCGGCGCTTCCTCCCCGCGATCGTGTGCGGCCGGGAGGCGTGGTGCCAGCTCTTCAGCGAACCGGTGGCGGGCTCCGACCTGGCCGGGCTGCAGACCCGCGCCACCAAGGACGGCGACGAGTGGATCGTGGACGGCCAGAAGGTGTGGACGTCGACGGCCCACCACGCCGACCTCGGCATGCTGATCGCCCGCACCGACGCCGACGTGCCCAAGCACAAGGGCATCACCTACTTCGCGCTCGACATGCACCAGCCCGGCGTCGACGTGCGGCCGCTGCGCGAGCTGACCGGGCGGGCGCTCTTCAACGAGGTCTTCCTGGCCGACGTGCGGGCGCGCGACGAGGACGTGATCGGCGGGCTCGGGAACGGCTGGGCCGTCGCCAACACCACGCTCGCCTTCGAGCGGTCGGGGCTCGGCGCGGGTGGGGCCAACGCCTTTCCGTCGGCCGCCCGGCCCGGCACGGTGGCCGGCGACCTCGACAAGCGCGCGGGCGACTTCGTGCAGGCGAACGGCGCCGTCGCCCGCCAGGGGAGCTCGGCCACGTCCGGCGTGAGAGCGTCCACGCTGGTCGCCGCCGCCAAGCGGCACGGCAGGCTCGGCGACCCGGTGATCCGCGAGGGGATCGTGCGGCTGCACATCGAGGGCGAGATCGGCCGCTACATGTCGTTGCGGCGCAAGGGCATGCGGGGACAGGGCAACGACCTGCCCGGCATGGGCAACCTGGCCAAGCTGCGCATGAGCGAGATGTTCCGCCTGGGGCGCGACGTCGGGATGGCGATCCTGGGGCCGCGGGGGACGCTCCACGATTACGAGGGTGGCTCGCCCACGCCCGCTCCCGACCACCCCGTGGACCGGGCGTTGACCGCGCTGGCGCTGTGGTCGCCCAGTCCGTCCATCTACGGCGGCACCGACGAGATCCAGCGCAACATCCTCGGGGAGCGGGTGCTCGGCCTGCCTCGCGAGCCGGGCGACGACCGCACCGTGGCGTTCAAGGAGCTGCGCCGCAACGCCTGACCGGCCCGCGCCGTGGCCGCCGGAGGGTTCGATCAGGCCTCGGCGCCGGTGGTCGGGGCGGCGGCGGTCGGCGGGAGCAGGCGCCCGTCGAGGCGAAGCGGATGCCGCACCCGCCGTACCCGACCGGCCGGCGTGTCACTCTCGGCGTAGATGCGGTTGTGCGCCACCTGGGGGTCGGCCAGGTGGGCGTCGATGTCGAGTACCGGCCCGGCGGGCACGTCGTGGGCGGCGAAGGCTTCGATGCACTCGTCCACGGTGCGGCCGCGGGTGGCGGACTCCAGCCGGTCGAAGAGCATGTCGGTGATCTCGCTCGGCGTTGTCGCCGTCGAGCGCACCTGGGCGTTCCACTCCGGGTGCCCCATGGCTGCGCACGCCGCCTTGATCTGGGCGCCGGTGACCGGCGACACCACCACGTAGCCGTCGGCCGCCTCGAGGAACCCGGAGCGCCCCGTCGGCAGGTCGGCGGGCCGCTCCGGCTCGACGAACGTCCGGTGCTGGCACATGTCGGGGAAGTTGAAGTACGACATGACGTCGAGCATGGCCACTTCCAACGCCGCGCCCTCGCCCGTGCGCTCCCGCGCCAGCAGCGCGGCCAGCACGGCTTGGGCGGCGAACGACGCCGTCACCTTGTCGGCCAGGAACGCCCGCATCGGTTCGGGACGCCGACCGTTCGACTCCCACCACGCCACGCCCGAGGCGGCCTGGATGAGCCAGTCGAACACGGGGATGCCGGACTTCGGCCCGTTCGACCCGAAGCCGTTGACGGCCACGTAGACCAGCCGCGGGTTGCGGGCGCGCAGCGTCTCGGCGTCGAGCCCCAGCCGCCCGGCGACGCCGGGCCGCCAGTTCTGGAGGAAGACGTCGGCGCCGTCGGCCAACTCGACCAGGCGGGCGCGCCCCGCCTCGTCCTTGAGGTCGAGGGCGACGGCGTCCTTGCCTTGGTTGACGTTCAGGAACAGGGCGCTGATGCCCCGGTTGCGTATGCCGAAGCGCCGCAGCGAGTCGCCCACCGGCGTCTCCACTTTCACCACCTCGGCGCCCAGGTGGGCGAGCATCTGGCCTGCGAACGGCGCCGACACGTTGGTGGCGGCCTCCACCACCCGGATCCCGCGCAGGGGCGGGTCGGCGAACGAGCTGCTGGCGTCCATGAGCCCTATCGTGCGTCATCCCGAGGCTGTACCGGAGCATTTATTCGGGTTATCGTTGCTACCCGGCTGCGCCCGCTCGACCCTTTGGAGGATCCCCGTGCCCGACGTCGTCGTCGTCGATGCCGTTCGCACCCCGTTCGGCAAGCGTGGGGGCGCGCTGTCGCAGCTTCACTCCGTGGAGCTGCTGGCGTCGGTGATGCAGCAGGTGTTCGAGCGCACCGGCGTCGACCCGGCCGAGGTCGGCCAGGTGGTCGGCGGCTGCGTGGGCCAGGTCGGGATGCAGTCGAACAACATCGCCCGCGGCGCGTGGCTGCTGGCGGGCCTGCCGGTGACGACGCCCGGCACGACGGTCGATGCCCAGTGCGGCTCGTCCCAGCAAGCGGCCAACCTGGCCGCCGCCTTGGTGCAGGCGGGCGTCGTCGACGTGGCCCTGGCATGCGGGGTCGAGCTGATGAGCGGCATCCCGCTCGGCTCCACCGTTCCGAAGGACGGCGCATTCGGCAAGCCGATCACCCGCAAGTACTGGGCGCACCACGAGTTCACCACCCAGTTCGAGGCGGCCGAGCGCATCGCCGACGCATGGGGCTTGACACGCAACGACACCGACGAGTTCGCCAAGCTGTCGCAGGACCGCGCCGCCGTCGCCCGCGACGAAGGGCGCTTCCGGTCGCAGCTCGTCCCGGTCGAGGCGGCCGACGTCGACGGCGCCGGCCGCGTCGTCGACGCCGACGAGGGCATCCGCCCGACGACGCTCGAGGCCCTGGCGGGCCTCAAGCCGACGGGCAGGCCCGACGGCGTGCACACCGCGGGCAGTTCGTCGCAGATCTCCGACGGCGCCTCGGCCGTCCTCCTCATGGGCGCGGACAAGGCCCGCTCGCTGGGGGTGCAGCCGCTCGCCACGGTGGTCGACACCTGCCTCGTCGGGACCGACCCGGTGATGATGCTCACCGGCCCCATCCCGGCCACGCGGCGTCTGCTCGCCGCCAACAGGCTGACCATGGACGACATCGACGTGGTCGAGATCAACGAGGCGTTCGCCTCCGTGGTCCTGGCGTGGGAGCGCGAGCTCAAGCCCGACATGGCCACGGTAAACCCCAACGGGGGCGCCATCGCCCTCGGCCACCCCGTGGGCGCCACCGGCTCGGCGCTGATCGCCAAGGCGGTCCACGAGCTGGTCCGGGCCGACGGCGAGCACGCCCTCGTCACCATGTGCTGCGGCGGCGGCCTCGGCACGGGCACCCTCCTCCGGCGGTCGTGATGGACTTCACCCCCGATCCCGATCTCGAAGCCATCCGCGACGCCGTCCGCACCCTCTGCCGGAAGTTCGACGACCGGTACTGGCAGGAGTGCGACCAGGAGCACCGGTTCCCCACCGAGTTCTACGACGCCATGGCGGAGGGCGGCTGGATCGGCATCGCCATCCCCGAGGAGTACGACGGGGGCGGCCGCGGCATCACCGAGGCGTCGATCGTGCTGGAGGAGGTGGCCGCCTCCGGCGCCGCCATGAACGGCTGCAGCGCCATCCATCTGTCGATCTTCGGCATGAACCCGGTCGCCAAGTTCGGCTCCGACGAGATGCGGGCGAAGTACCTGCCTCGCGTCGCCAACGGGGACCTGCACGTGGCGTTCGGCGTCACCGAGCCCGATGCCGGCACCGATACGACGAACATCAGCACGCGGGCTCTGCGCGAGGGCGACCACTACATCGTCCGGGGCCGCAAGGTCTGGACAACCAAGGCGACGCTGAGCGAGAAGGTGCTGCTGCTCGTGCGCACCACGCCGCTGGCCGAGTGCGAGCGGCGCACCGACGGCCTGACGTTGCTGTTGGCCGACCTGCAGCGGCCCGAGGTCGACATCCGCCCCATCCCCAAGATGGCGCGCAACGCCGTGGTGTCGTGCGAGGTGCGTTACGACGACCTCCCCGTGCCCGTGAGCGACCGGGTGGGGGAGGAGGGCAAGGGCTTCTCCTACCTGCTCCACGGCCTGAACGCCGAACGCATCCTGCTGGCCGCCGAGGCGCTGGGCATCGGCCGCGTGAGCCTGGATCGAGCCGTCGCCTACGCACAGGACCGCGTGGTGTTCGGGCGCCCCATCGGCACGAACCAGGGGATCGCCTTTCCGCTGGCCGAGGCGCGCATCCGGTTGCGCGCCGCCGAGCGCATGATCCGCGACGCGTCGTGGCGCTTCGACAACGGGCTGCCCTGCGGCGAGGAGGCGAACAGCGCCAAGTGGCTGGCTGCCGAGGCCGGTCACTTCGCCGCCGACCGGGCCATCCAGACCCACGGCGGCATGGGGATCGCCACGGAGTACAACGTCGAGCGCTACTGGCGCGAATCGCGCATCCTCCAGGTTGCGCCCATCTCCCAGGAGATGATCCTCAACTACGTCGCCGAGCACGTGCTCGGCCTGCCCCGGTCGTACTGACCCAGCCCCCGGAGGACCCGGCATGCCCGAAGCTGTCATCGTCGCCACCGCCCGCACCCCTATCGGCCGGGCCCACAAGGGTTCGCTCGTCGACTGGCGCCCCGACGACCTGAGCGCCCACGTCGTCCGCGGCCTGCTCGAGCGCGTGCCCCAACTCGACACCGCCCTCGTCGAGGACATCATCTGGGGCTGCGCCGAGCCCGGCGGCGAAGCGGGCATGAACATCGGCCGGGTCACCGCCCTGTTGGCCGGCCTGCCCCATGTCCCGGGCACGACCGTCAACCGGTTCTGCTCCTCCTCCTTGCAGGCGATCCGCATGGCGGCGCACGCCATCAAGGCCGGTGAAGGCGACGTGTTCGTGGCGGGCGGCGTCGAGTGCGTCAGCCGCTTCCAGTACGGCATGGCCGACGGCGGCCCGCAGAACCCGCGATTCCAGGACGCGGTGGACCGCACGGCCAAGCGCAACGCCGACGGTGCGGAGTGGGCGCCGGCCGAGGGGCTTCCCGACATCTACATGTCGATGGGAGAGACGGCCGAGAACGTCGCCCAGCACATGAAGGTTTCGCGCCGGGAGCAGGACGAGTTCGCCGCCCTCTCGCAGCAGCGGGCGGTGGCGGCTCAGGAGCGCGGCTTCTTCGAGCGGGAGATCGTCCCCGTGACGAACGCCGACGGCACGGTCGTGGCCAAGGACGACGGCCCCCGCCCGGGGACGACGGCCGAGAAGCTGGCCGAGCTGAAGCCCGCCTTCCGGCCCGACGGCACGGTGACGGCAGGCAACGCCTGCCCGCTCAACGACGGCGCTGCGGCCGTCGTCGTCATGAGCGACACCAAGGCCCGCGACCTCGGGATCCCCCCGCTGGCTCGGGTCGTCGCCAGTGCGGTGTCGGCGCTGGACCCGGAGATCATGGGCCTCGGTCCCATCGAGGCCTGCCGGCAGGCCCTGGCTCGGGCGGGCATGACGATCGACGACGTCGATCTCGTCGACATCAACGAGGCGTTCGCCGCCCAGGTCGTGCCGTCGGCGCGAGAGCTGGGCATCGACTGGGCCAAGCTCAACGTCAACGGCGGCGCCATCGCCCTCGGGCATCCGTTCGGCATGACCGGCGCGCGCATCATGACCACCCTGCTCAACGCCCTCGAAGACGGCGACAAGGCGATCGGCATGGAGTCGATGTGCGTCGGCGGCGGGCAGGGCATGGCGATGATCGTCGAGCGCCTGCGCTGATGGCGTCGGCGGACCTGGGCTCGAAGCACCTCCGGTTCGAGCGGCGCGGCCGCGCCGGCTGGTGCATCGTCGACCGCCCTGCGGCCCGCAACGCGTTGACCCCGTCGATGTACCGCGGTCTGCTGTCCGCACTCCGGGCTGTGCGTGACGACCCCGACCTCGACGTGCTCGTCCTCACGGGCACCGGCGACGTGTTCGTGGCGGGCGGCGACATGAGCGGCGAGGACACCGAGCTCGCCGAGGGCTTGACGCCCGAGGACTGCGTTCCCTTCGACGACTTTCGCGCCACCGACGTGCCCGTGGTGGCGGCCGTGAACGGCGCGTGCGTCGCCAGCGGCCTGGTCCTGATGCTGCTCGCCGACGTGGCGGTGGCGTCCGACCGCGCCGTCTTCCGCGCGCCCGAGTTGCGCCGCGGCGTGGCCGAGACGTGGCATGCCGCGCTGCTCCCTGCGCACGTCGGGGTGGGGCGGGCCAAGCAGCTCGTGTTCACCGGCCGTACCGTCACCGCCCAAGAGGCATTGGCGATGGGGCTGGTGGCCGAGGTGGTGGCCCCCGACGAGCTGGTGGCCGCCACCGATCGGGTCGTGGGTGCGCTCCTCGAAGCGGCGCCCCGAGCCCGTGCGCTGTGGAAGCGGGCGGTCGACGCCCACTACGGCCCCGTCGACACCTGGGCCTTCGCCACAACGGTGGCGGGCCCCGAGGCGACCGAGGGGTTCGCCGCCTTCCTCGAACGACGCCGACCGGCTTGGGCCGCGGCGGCAGCCCCCGAAGCGAACGACTAGAGAAAGAGGAGACACGATGCAGGTTCGCGAGCGACTGTTCATCGACGGCGAGTGGGTGGCGCCGAGCGGGACCGACACCTTCGAGTTGGTCTCCCCTTCCACCGAAGAGGTGGTGGGGCGCACCCCGGCGGGCACGCCTGCGGACGTCGAGCGCGCCGTGGCGGCTGCCCGGGCTGCGTTCGACACCGGCCCGTGGCCCCGCATGTCGCCGGTCGAGCGCGCCGAGGTGCTCTCCCGGGCGGCCGACCTCATGGAGGCGCGTAGCGAGGAGCTGGCCGCCCTGGTGACCAACGAGGTGGGCTCGCCGATCACGTTCTCGCGCCTGGTGCAGATCGGGTCGCCGATCCGCAACCTGCGGTACTACGCGGAGCTGGCGGCCGAGTTCCCCTTCGAGGAGACCCGAACCGCCGGGACCGCGTCGAGCCTGATCGTGCGCGTGCCGGTCGGCGTGGTGGCCGCCATCCCGCCGTGGAACATGCCCGTCTCGCTCAGCATCTCCAAGCTGGCGCCCGCCTTCGTGGCCGGGTGCACCGCCGTGCTGAAGCCGCCGGCGGAGACGGCGCTCGACGCCTTGGCGCTGGCCGACATCTTCGAGGAGGCGGGCCTGCCCGCCGGGGTGCTCAACGTGGTCCCCGGCCTGGCCGACGTGGGCGAGGCGCTGGTGTCCCACCCCGGCGTCGACCGGGTGGCGTTCACCGGGAGCACGGCCGTCGGCCGGCGGGTGGCGGCCTTGGCCGCCGAGCGGCTGACCCGAGTCAGCCTCGAACTGGGCGGCAAGGCAGCGGCCATCCTGCTCGACGACGTGGTGCTGGAGGAGGCCCTGCCTCGCTTGCTCAACGTCGCCTTCGTGAACAGCGGCCAGGCGTGCATGGCGCAGACGCGCGTGCTCGTGCCCCGATCGCGAGGCGACGAGATCACCGAGGCGATCGTCGACGGCGTGGGCAAGCTGACGGTGGGCGATCCGCTCGACGCCTCGAACGCCATCGGCCCCATGGTGAGCGCCCGTCATCGCGAGCGGGTCGAGGGCTACATCGCCCTCGGCCAGGAGGAGGGCGCCAAGGTCGCCGTCGGCGGCGGGCGCCCTGCGGGCCTCGACCGGGGCTGGTACGTGGAGCCGACCGTGTTCGTCGGCGTCGACAACCGGATGCGGATCGCTCGCGAGGAGATCTTCGGCCCGGTCGTGTCGGTGATCGCCTACGACGACGTGGACGACGCCGTCGCCATCGCCAACGACTCCGAGTACGGCTTGGGCGGGTCGGTGTGGACGGCGGAGGCCGCCCGCGGCCTGGCGATCGCGCACGCCGTGCACACCGGGATGTACTCGGTGAACGGCGCGCCGCAGGCGGCGGGCACACCGTTCGGCGGCGTGAAGCAGTCGGGCATCGGCCGGGAGATGGGCCCCGAGGGCCTGCGGCTGTACGTGGAGGACCGGTCGATCGCCGTTCTGGCCTGACCGTAGGGCGCGTCGTGCCGGCAGGCCGGCGGCGGAGAGGCCACCGGCACGAACGGCGTCCGTCGACGAAGACTGTCGACGTCGAGTACGCGGATCACGGAGTCCTTGTCTGTCGAAGGCAGGCGCCGAACACCGGCGCCGCAACGAGGGATGTGAACGGTGACGGTCCCTGGGTTGGGATCTCCGCATGACGTCGCCCGTCGACTGTTGCCGGATGCGCAGTCGATCGTCGTCGGCGACGAGATCGGCGGCGGAATGAACAACGCCACCTATCACCTGCTGGTGGACCGTGAGCGGCTGGTGCTTCGCGTCGTCGACGCGGCGATGAACGGCGATTTTCAAATCGACCGGGCACGGGAGCAGGCGGCGATGGCGGCCGCCGCTGCCGTGGGCCTGGCGCCCGAGGTCGTCGCCTGCCTCCTGCCCGAGGGCCACATGGTCTCGCGCCGCCTCGACGGTCCGGCGTGGAACCGCGAGACGTACCTGGAGCAGGTGGGCACGGCAGGGGCGATCGTTCGTCGCGTGCACGACCTCCCGGCGATCGACGGCCGCTTCGACCCCTACGCTGACATCGCCGAGCGCCTCGACGCCGCGGTCACTCGGGGCATCCCGCTCCCCGACGACCTGCCCGCCCTCGACGCCACACTCGACGACATCCGCACGAGGCGGGCCCGCGCCCTCGGGGGCCGTCTCGTGGTGTGCCACAACGATCCGTGGTACGAGAACTTCCGCTCGCACGGCGACGGCACGGTGCGCTTGCTCGACTGGGAGTTCGCCGGGATGGGCGACCCCTACTTCGACATCGCCGTGGCGACAGCGGGTCTCCCCCCCGAGCGCGCCGCCGCGTTCATCGAAGCATGGGGCCAGGCGGCGACGCCCGACCTCCTCGCCGCCGTCGCCGATCTCCAGTTCGTCTTCTTCTACTGGAACGCCACGTGGGCGGTGATGCGCAGCCGGCGCCCGTCTCGCGGCCACCAGCCGCACTTCGAGGTGATGGCGGCGAGGATGTTCGACCTCGCCCGCCGCAAAGCGCCGCCCGCCTAACCGGTTCTGGTCCGCAGATCTCGCACGTACGTGCGAGATCTGCGGACCAGGGAGGGGGCGGCGGTACCCTGGCGACGATGGCGTTCCCGCGAGCGCGACGTTGACGTGCCGGGCGAGTAAATGGAACCATTGTTCGAGACGGCTGGCGGCGAGCGCTCTCGCGCACCGGTGGCATGTCCAAGTGGCCAATGCAAACAGCTGGACAGGGCCAGGTCGTGTCCGCTTCGAGTACCTGCGGGGTAGCCCATGGCGAAAGCCGGTCGCACTGACGTATTGATCGTGGGAGCGGGCCCCGTCGGGTTGGCGTTGGCCAACGAACTGGCTCGGCGGGAGATCGACTTCCGCATCGTCGACGCCCTGCCTGAGCCGATGGTGCGCTCCAAGGCGCACGGCTTCATGGGCCACACCATCGAAGTGCTCGACATCATCGGCCTCGCCAAGCCGATCATGGAGTCGGCCCAGCGACCGGTACCGCACGTCGAGTTCCGGAACGGCCCGTTCACGGCCCACTTCGGGGAGCCGCCCCACCACGACCCCTATCCGTACTCCGTCGCCATCATGCAGCAGCGGATCGAGCGGGTCTTCGAGGCCGAGCTCGGGCGCCGGGGCCGGGCCGTCGAGCGCTCCACCCGGTTCGTCGGGCTCGAGCAGGACGACGAGGGCGTCACCGTCCACCTGGAGCGCACGGGCAAGGTCGACGTCGAGCTCGCCTACGGCTTCGGCACCACCGTGCCGTCGGGCCGCGCCGCCAAGGCCGACACGCCGGTCGTGGGCACCGAAACGGTGCGGGCCAGGTGGGTGGTCGGCGCCGACGGCGCGCACTCCAAGGTGCGCGAAGCGCTCGGCCTCACCATGGACGGCTTCTCCATGCCGGGGGCCCAGTGGGTTACGGAGATCGACGTCGAGTGGGACCGCCCCCGCGACCTGGCGGGCACCTTCGTCACGGCCGACGGGTCGGTGGCCGCCATGTACGACCCGTTCACGACCAAGTGGCACGTGTTCGTCGAGGACTTCTTCCGGCCGTCGGCCAAGGGCGACGAGCCGCCCACGGTCGACGAGCTCACCGCCTCCTTCCGGCGCATCACCGGGCACAAGGAGGCGGTGCTGTCGAACCCGGGGTGGATCACCCGCCTGGAGGTCCACCAGCGCATGCCCGAGCGGTTCATCTCCGGCTACGCCGTCCTCATTGGGGACGCCGCCCACGTGCACTCGGCGGCGGGCGGCCAGGGCATGAACACCGGCATCCAGGACGCCGTCAACCTGGCGTGGAAGCTCGATCTCACGTTGCGGGGTGCGGCCTCGCCGGGCCTGCTGGCGACCTACGAGGAGGAGCGCCGCGCCAACGCCAAGCGCCTCCTCATGGCCACGGAGCGCAATACGCACGTGATGCTTCCCCGCAAGCTGCTGCGGCGTCTGAAGGCCGGCCTCATTATGAAGGTCGCCTCGGTGTGGGAACCCGCCGAACGGCGCCTGCTCGCCCGTGTCGCCATGTACCGGCAGAACCGTCGCGGGTTCTCGCTCACCCGGCAGGCGTACCCGGTCAAGAAGAGCGAGGCGGTGCAGGCGGGCGACTTCCTGCCCCATGCGCCGTGTCGTGTCGGCGCCACAGGATCGGTGCTGCGCGACATCCTCCACGACCGGCGAGCCAGCCTGCTCCTCTATGCCGGCCCCGACGAGGAGGGTTTCGACGCCTGCCGCACGATCGAGAAGCGCCTCGCCTCCCTGAACGAGCACCTCTGCGTCCGCCACATCGTCATCACCGAGCATCGGGCTATGCGAGTCGGGCTCGACCCGGCGGACGACGCCGTGGTCATCGACGGCCTCGGCAACGTGCGCCGCACGCTCGGCCTCGGTGCACCGGAGGCTGTCTGGGTCCGGCCCGACGGCTACATCGGGCTTCGCACGCGCGACCTCGATCCCGAGGGGATCGTCGCCTACCTGCAGTCGGTGTACGCCGAGCAGCTCTTCGTCTGAGATGGGAGTGAACGTGAACCCGACCGCAGCGCAGTTGGTCGAGATGTATCGGCGGATGGTGCGCATCCGCCTGTTCGAGGAGACGGCCCTCGAGAACCGCACCGAGATCCCCGGCATGGTCCACACGTCCGTCGGCATGGAGGCATCCAACGTCGGCGCGTGCATGGCCCTGCGCGAGGACGACTACATGGTGGGCACCCACCGCTCGCACGGCCACCCCATCGCCAAGGGCGCCCGCATCGACCGGCTGTTCGCCGAGCTGCTCGGCAAGGTGACCGGCGTCAACCAGGGCAAGGGCGGCTCCATGCACCTGTCCGACTTCAGCGTCGGCAGCCTGGGCGAGACCAGCATCGTGGGCTCCGGCCTGCCCACAGCCACCGGCGCGGCGCTGGGGAGCAAGCTGCAAGGCGTCGACCGGGTCGCCCTCTGCTTCTTCGGCGACGGGGCCGCCGCCCAGGGCACGTTCCACGAGAGCCTGAACTTGGCGGCCATCTGGACACTGCCCGCCGTGTACGTCTGCGAGAACAACGCCTACGGCGAGTGGACGGCGTTCAGCGATTCCTGCTCGGTCCCCGACATCGCCCGCCGCGCCGCCGCCTACGACATGCCGGGCGTCATCGTCGACGGCCAGGACGTCGTCGCCGTGCACGAGGCGGTCGCCGGCGCAGTCGCCCGCGCTCGGAGCGGCGGTGGGCCGTCGCTGGTCGAGACCCGGACGTACCGCTACTTCGGCCACGCGGGCGGTGCCGAGGCGTCGCCGACGTATCGGGACCTCGCCGAGGTGGAGCAGTGGCGCACGCGCGACCCGCTCCCGCTGCATCGCGAGCGCCTGCTGGCCGACGGCGTGCTCACCGCCGGGCAGCTCGACGAGGTCGACGACGACGAGCGCCGCAGCGTCGAGGAGGCATGGAAGTTCGCCCTCGACAGCCCGTTCCCGGAGCCCGAGGCGGCCTACGAGCACGTGTTCACCAACCCTGTCGCCGTCCGGCGGCACTTCTGAGGAGCGTCGCCGTGAGCAAGCTGACATACACCCAGGCCATCACAGCGGCCCTTCGCGAAGAGCTCGCTCGCGACCCTCGTGTGTTCGTCATGGGCGAGGACGTCGCCAGCAACATCGTCGGCTACCACCCCGGCTTCGCCGAGGAGTTCGGCCGGGAGCGGGTGCGGGACACGCCCATCGCCGAGGCCGGGTTCGTGGGCGCCGCCGCGGGCGCGGCCATGGTCGGCATGCGGCCCGTGGTCGACATGATGATCGCCCCGTTCATGTACGTCGCCTTCGACCAGATCGTGAGCATCATCGCCAAGGCGACGTACCTCTACGGCGGCCAGACGAAGATGCCGATCACCATTCGCGCCGGCATGTGGCACGGGGCGAGCATCGCCGCGCAGCACAGCGACCGGCCCATGGCGACGCTGGCCACCATCCCGGGGCTGAAGATCGTGGCCCCGGCGTCGCCCTACGACGTAAAGGGCCTGTTGAAGGCGGCGGTGCGCGACGACGACCCCGTCGTCTGCCTGGAGGCCAAGCGCGGGTGGCCGACAGCCCAGGAGATCCCGGACGAGGAGTACGTCATCCCCCTGGGCGAGGCCGAGGTCAAGCGGGAGGGGGCCGACGTCACCGTCGTCGCCGTCTCCAGTGCCGTGCGGGCCGCCCTCGA
This sequence comes from Actinomycetota bacterium, assembly GCA_019347595.1. Lineage (GTDB taxonomy): Bacteria > Actinomycetota > Acidimicrobiia > Acidimicrobiales > JAHWLA01 > JAHWLA01. The sequence goes on along the minus strand of JAHWLA010000010.1, from coordinate 4,276 downwards.
CGTCGCCGACTCGCTGCGGGAGGACGGCATCTCCGTCGAGGTCGTCGATCCCCGCACGATCGTGCCCCTCGACATCGCCACCATCCTCGCCTCGGTGGAGAAGACCGGCCGCCTGGTGGTCGCTGACCCGTGCCACGAGATGTGCAGCGTCGCCAGCGAGGTGTCGGCGACCGTGGCCGAACACGGCTTCTGGAACCTGCGCTCGCCCATCGCCCGGGTAACGACGCCGAACACCCACATTCCCTTCAGCCCGGCGCTGGAGCCCGGCCTGTACCCGACGGCGGACCGGATCGCGGCGGCCGTGCACGGCGTGCTCGCGGCCGCGTCCACCCGCTGAGGAAAGGAAGCCCGAGTGGCTGTCGATGTTCGCCTTCCGCAGGAGGGCATGTCCATGCAGGAAGGGACGATCCTCAAGTGGATGACGACGGTCGGGGAGACTGTCGCCAAGGGCGACTCCATGGTCGAAGTCGAGACCGACAAGGTCACCTTCGAGGTGGAGGCCCCGGTCGCGGGCACGGTGACCGAGCTTCTGGTCGAGCCCGGCGACGTTGTCCCCGTCCGGGACGTCATCGCCCGCATCGAACCCGCGGCGGGCTGAGCGCATGACCACCGCGCCCCTCGACGGGTACACGCGCGCCGACTTCTCCGGCGTCCGCGACGCCTTCGCGGAGAACTTCGATCGTCGCATCCCGGTGGTCGACACGTTCATCACCGACGTCGGCGCGTCGGTCGCCGTGACAGTCGAAGGCGAGACGGTCGTCGACCTGTGGGGCGGCTATCGCGACCCCGAGCGCACCGAGCTGTGGGAACGCGACACCACGACCCCAATCTGGTCGGCGTCGAAGACGCTCATGACGCTGTGCGCGCTCGTGCTCGTGGACCGCGGCCGACTCGACCTCGACCGGCCTGTCGCCGAGTACTGGCCGGAGTTCGGCACCAAGGGCAAGGAGAAGATCCTCGTCCGCCAGTGCCTGTCCCACACCGCCGGGCTTCCCGTCTTCGTCGATCCGATGGAGATGGAGGAGAGCCTCGACTGGGAGCTGGTGACACGGCGCATCGTCGACCAGGAGCCGTTGTGGGAGCCGGGCACCGAATCGGGTTACCACGGCTGGGTGCAGGGCTTCCTCGTCGGCGAGATCGTACGCCGGGCGTCGGGGCGCACCCTGGGGAGGCTGCTACGCGAGGACATCACCGAACCGTTGGGGATCGACGCCTACATCGGCGTGCCCACCGAGAAACTCGCCCACATCTCCAACGTCATCGCGTCGCCCCGGTGGCCGAAGCCCGACCACACGCACCTCCGCGGCCGGGTGCACAACCCCGTCGCCGACTTCGCGTGGACGAGGACACCGCGGTGGCAGCAGGCCGAGCTCCCGTCGGTGAACGGCTACGCCAACGCCCGCGCCCTGTCGGTCGCTATGGCGGTGCTCGCCAACGGGGGAGAGGCGAAGGGCGTGAAGCTGCTGTCGCCGGAGACGGCCGAGCTGGTCCTCGAGGAGCAGTGCTACAAGCCGGACAACATCTTCTCGCGCCCCATCCGTTGGGGGCTCGGTTTCGCGCTCAGCGCACCGGACGCCTTTCTCCCCACGCCCAACCCCCGCTCGTGCTACTGGGGCGGTGGCGGCGGGTCGATCGTCTTCGTCGACTACGACGCCCGCATGACGATCTCGTACGTCATGAACCAGATGTCGAACACGGGCGTGGGCGACGAGCGTGCCCTGAGCCTTCTGCGCGCCACGTACGCGGCGCTCGGCATCGACGCCGACGGCAAGACCGAGTTCGGCGACTTCCACGGTCGGGACTAGGGAAGTTTTCCGGAATTGTCCTTCCGGATTAGAAGTTCCGGTGCTACGTTGGTGGCAGCGACATCGTCTTTGAGGAGTGCGCGTGGCCGAGTTCGACATCGTCATTCGCGGGGGCATGGTCGTCGACGGCTCCCGACGTCCCCGGTTCAAGGGCGACATCGGCGTCAAGGACGGCATCATCACCGCTATCGGGCAGGTGAACCCCCAGCGCGCCGAGCGGGTGCTCGACGCCGACGGCATGATCGTCGCCCCCGGGTTCATCGACCTCCACACCCACTACGACGCCCAACTGTTCTGGGACCCGTACTGCAGCTTGTCGGGCTGGCACGGCGTCACCTCGCTCGTCATCGGGAACTGCGGTTTCGGTTTCGCGCCGGTGGCCCCGGACATGCGGGAACGGGCGATGCTGACCCTCGCCCGCAACGAGGCGATCTCGCTCGACGCCATGAAGATCGCCCTGCCGTGGGACTGGGTCTCCTTCCCCGAGTTCCTCGACAGCGTCGACCGGGCCCCCAAGTCGGTCAACGTCCTTCCGTACGTCCCGCTGGCCCCGCTCATGATCTACGTGATGGGCCTGGACCGGGCGAAGTCCGGCGTGCTGCCCACCGACGAGGAGCACCGGCGCATGGCGCAGCTCCTCGACGAGGCGATGGCCGCAGGCGGCTGCGGGTGGTCGGCCCAGCGTGGCGTCGGCACCCAGCGCGACTTCGACGGCACCCCCATGGTCACCGACGTCATGCACCAGGCGACCGCGGTGGTGCTGGCGGAGGTGCTGGGGCGGCGCAACGAGGGTTCGATCCAGGCGACCGGCCCGAGCGATCTGGCCCAGTGGGAGGAACTGGCCGAGGCCTGCTACCGGCCGCTCCTCTACAACAACCTCGTGGCCATGAACAACAAGCCCGAACACCACCGGAACATGATCGAGTGGTTCGAGAAGTGCCGCCGGGCGGGCCTGCCGATCTTCCCGTGTGCGATCACGACGGACGAAGGCATGACGTTCAAGTTCGCCGACGATTTCAACATCCTCGACGACGCCACCGCCTGGCGCGAGACGATGCTCCTCCCGTCGTTCGAGGAGAAGCGTGCCCGCCTGGCCGACCCGGCCTTCCGCGAGACGCTGCGCACAGACGTGCCGCTGACGATGCCGCTCGAAGACATGGTGCTGCTCCGCGCCATCGCCGAGGAGAACAAGAAGTACGAAAACCTGACGATGACCGAGATCGGCGGCATGCAGGGCAAGCACTTCGTCGACGCCATGCTCGACATCGCTCTCGCCGACGACCTCCAGTCGGTGTTCTACGGCTCCCCCCTGGGTGGTGACCTCACCGCGCTGCGCGAGATCGTCGAGTACCCGTGGTCGATCTTCGGCGTGTCCGACGGCGGCGCCCACACCAAGTTCTTCTGCGGCGGCAAGTACCCGACGGAGACGCTCATCCGCTTCGTGCGCGAATACCAGTGGATCGACCTCGAGGACGCCCACTGGCGGCTGTCGGCCCTCACCGCCATGGCGGCGGGCTTCCACGACCGAGGCATCCTGAAGGAGGGCGCCCCGGCCGACATCGTGGTCTACGACTTCGACAACCTCACGATCCACCCGCAGGAGATCGTCACCGACCTCCCCGGCGGCGACTGGCGGCGAGTGCAGCGGGCCGGCGGCTACCGCTACGTCGTGGTCAACGGCGGCGTGACCATCGAGGACGACAAGGAGACCGGCGTGCACACCGGCGCCCTGCTCCGTCACGGCATTGGGGCCAAGTGAGCGCCGAAGGCCGCCCCGTGCCGTCCACCACTGATGCACCTGGAGGTTCCGTGACCGCCCGAGCCGATTCCGAGCTGCGCAGCGCGAAGCCGTACATCGTGGTGTCGGCCGACACGCATGTGTGCCCCGAGAGCTTCGACGCTCTGCTGGCGTATGTCGATCCCGGCAAGCGGGAAGCGGTCGCCGCCCTCGGCGAGCGCGACCAGGCCGACAACATCGAGAAGGCAGGCGCCCACGACCCCGGCGCCATCGAGGATGACGACGACGTACGCCGCATGTTCAAGTGGCGCCTGGCGGCGTTCGGTGTCGACACCGACGCCACCAAGGAGTGGATCGAGCCGTTCACGACGGACAACGTCATCCCGGGCGACGGCAACGGGCGGCGTGCCGCCGTGCTGGAGTCCCAGGGGATCAGCGGCGAGGTCGCCTACCCGTTCACGGCCAGCGTCGGTGTCCACCCCAAGCTGCTGTTCGACACCACAGCGGGCGACGCCGACCTGCGGTGGGCGGCCGTCCACGGCTACAACCGGTGGCTCGCCGACTTCGCCGCCGCCGCTCCCGGTCGGCGGGCGGGCTGCATCATCGTCGAGCTCCGCGACATGGACCGCTGCGTCCAGGAGGTGCGCTGGGCTCGGGAGAACGGGCTGTTCGGCGGCGTCATGCTCCCGCACATGCGGTTGGAGACCGGGCTGCCGGGCTACACGTCGTCGTA
>JAHWLA010000151.1 GCA_019347595.1 Actinomycetota bacterium | reverse complement strand
GCCCGCGCCCCCCCCCCGCCCCCCCCCCCCCCCACCCCCCCCCCCCCCGCCCCCCCCGCCCCCCCCCCCGCGCGCGGGTGCCCCGCCCATCTCCCCCGTCGGGGGGAGATGTGCGCACCACCACGACTGTGGCGGCCACGGTCATGCGGGGGTGAAGGCGCGGACCACCGCGGCCGCCACCGCCGTCGGGCCCTCCAGCGGGCCGAAATGGCTCAGCCCCGTCGCTTCTTCGATGCGGGCCGAACCCAGTCGGGCGGCCATCGCCTCCATGACCTCGCGCCCGAACGCCGCCCCGCTGCCGCCGTACGCCAGCGTCACCGGGCAGCGCACGCGGCCGAGCCTGCGGTAGGCATCGTGAGCGAACCCGTGCTCGTAGGTGCGGGCCTCGGCCTCGCCACGGCACTTGAGCCGCACACCGCCGCCGGGCAGGTCGTCGAACCCGAAGTCGACGTAGGCGCGCAACGCTTCCGCCGTGAACGCCGCCGTGGGCGGCTTCGACGCGTAGCGCTCGTAGGCTGCCTCCCGCGAGTCGAACACCTCACGCCGGCGCCGGGCGCCTTCGGCCAACGGTGTCGGCCCCGCGGGCACCTGCGGTGAATCGCTCGGGTTGACCACGGGCTCGTAGCAGTACAGCGCCCGGAAACTGCCCGGCCGCGCCTCCTCGGCCAGCAACAGGGCGGCGGCGCCGCACGAGTGCCCGACCCCGAACGGCCGATCGAGGCCCGCCGCCTCCACCACGGCGGCCGCGTCGCGCGCGAAGCCGTGCCAGTCGAAATCGCCGTCGGCCGGCGACCCGGAATCGCCGTGCCCCCGCTCGTCGAAGGCGACGCAACGAAAGTGCGGTGGTAGCCGCTCGACGACGGGGAGCCAGACGCGCCCGTGAAAGCCGGTGGCGTGGGCGAGCAGCAGGTCGGGGCCGTCGCCGCCGAAGTCGTACCAGGCGATGTCGACCCCGTCCTCGGTCACGACGGAGGGCACCGGGCGAACGTAACGCCTGTACGCTGCCACGGTCGACGCCACTGAAGAAGTCCGCGCTGCCAACCAGGCGTTCTACGAGGCGTTCGAGGCGCGCGACCTCGACGCCATGTCGGCCGTCTGGGAGAAGTCGGACCGGGTCACGTGCACGCATCCCGGTTGGACGACGCTCCGGGGCTGGGGCGCGGTGGCCGGCTCGTTCTTCGCTCTGTTCCAGAACAGCCAGTCGCTCCAGTTCGTCCTCACCGAGGAGCGCATCTCGGTGGAGGGCGATGTCGCCTGGGTCTCGGTGGACGAGAACCTGCTGGGCGACCAGGGCGGTGCCACCGTTGCCGCCCTCAACGTGTTCGTGCGCGACGGGCGGCGGTGGGCGATGGCCGCGCACCACGGCTCGGTGGTCAGCGGCCCCGAGCTGACGGCCGACTGAGCAGCTCCTGAAGCTCGGCGGCGTTGGCGACGGCGAGATCGCGCCACGTGTTGGCAAAGAGCACGTGCACCTCGTCGGCCCCCTCCGCCAGCCCGCGCAGCTTGGGGACCCACCGCGCCAGCTCCTCGGTCGAGTAGCGGTAGTCGGTGTCCCACGCGTCGGGGTTGCGGCCGAGGAAGCGGACCACGGCGACATCGCTGGTGGTGGCGACGACGGGCGGGATGCCCTCGCCGTCGACGCAGCAGAACCCGACGCCGAGCTGCTCGAGGAACGCCAGCGTCTCCTCGCAGCAGTCGCCCTCCACCCAGCCCAGGTGGCCGAACTCGGCGACGAGGTGGAAATCGGGCAGCCGGCGGCGGGCCGTCGCCAGCAGCGACCGCCCGGTCTCGCCCGGCTTCAGCCAGTGCGGATAGCGCAGCACCACCGCGCCCAGCCGCCCCGCCTCGTGCAGCGGCATGAGGGCGTGGCGAAAACGGTCCCATGCTTCCCGCAGCCCGTCGGGCGACAGGTGGGACGCGTAGAGCCGACGGCGGTCGCGGAGGTCGGGCCGCACCTCGGCGCGCAGGTCCTCCCACAGCGAGTCGGGCAACGTGGCCGCACCGGTGAGCAGCGACCACGCCTGCACGTCGATGAGGAAGCCCGGCGGCGTCCGCTCGGCCCACTGGCGGCTGAGGTCGGGCGTCGGCGGGAAGCGGGCGGTGGCGTCTACCTCCACCACCGGGAAACGGGCCGCGTAGTACGCCATGCGCTCCGCCGCCTTCATCGACCGCCGCGGGTACCACGCGCTGTCGTGGACCAGCGATCGGGCCGACCACGAGGCCGTCCCGCACAGGATTCTCCCGCGGCGCTCGCCGTCCGGTTTGTCCGCTATCGGCGCCGGGAACGTCACCTTCCAGGCCCAACCAACGGCGGAACGGACGTATGCGACTCGTCCTGCAACTTCACATACCAGCCGACGCGCGGCTCCTGCCGAGGACGAGGCGGGCAGTCGCCGGGTTCGTGGAGGAGACCGCCCCGACCGCGGAGGTGGTCGACGACATCGTGCTTGCCCTGGACGAGGCGTGCGCCAACGTGATCAGGCACGCCTTCCCCAGCGGCGTCGACGGCAGCATCCACCTGTTGGCCGACATCGACGACGAGCGGGTGTCGGTGTTGGTGGAGGACGACGGCGTCGGCTTCGATCCCTTCGACGTCGACCTGCGCGGCGACATAGAGCGCACGTCGGGGCGGGGCCTCGACCTCATCCGCAAGCTGATGACGTCGGTCGACGTGGAGTCGCCCACCGAGACGGGCGTCGGGACGCGGCTGCGGATGCAGAAACACCTCGGGCGATCGGGTTAGACCGGCGCCGATAGGCGCAGGTCCCAATGGGTAGAGCGCCGTGTTTCGGCAGCGGAGCTGCCGAAACGAACTTCTAGCGCGCGGCGACCGCACCTATCTGCGCCAGTCCTCAGCGCCCCAGGCGCCGGCGGTCGGCCCACAGCGCCGCGCGCGCCGCATTCGACCCGCACGCACCGTGCACGCCGCCGCCGGGATGGGCGGACGACGAGCCGAGGAAGAGGCCGTCGACGGGCGTCTCCGGGCGGGCCAGGCCGGGCGTGGGGCGGAAGACGAGCTGCTGGTGCAACTGAGCCGTCCCGCTGTTGGTGGCGCCACCGAACAAGTTGGGGTTGCGCGACTCCAGCCGGGGCGGCGACAAGACGTGGCGGCCGCGAATGAGCGCTCGGAAGCCGGGGGCGCGCGCCTCGACGACCTCCTCGATGCGGTCGGCGTAGCGCTCGGCGGCGTCGCCGTCCCAGGCGGCGGCGGCGGGCACGTGGGTGTACGCCCACGCCGTCTCCTTGCCGGGGGGCTGGCGCGTCGGGTCGGTCATCGACTGCTGGCCGAGGATCAGGAACGGCTCGTCCGGGATGCGCCGGGTGGCCAGGTCGGCCGACACCCGGGTGAGCACGTCGACGCTGTCGGCGACGTGCACGGTGCCCGCCCGGCGGGCCGGTTCGGCGGTCCACGGGATGGGGCCGTCGAGCGTCCAGTCGACCTTGAAGGTGGGGTTGTCCCACTGGAAGCGTCGGATGTCGTCGGCCACCCGGCCGGGCAGGTGCTCGGTGCCGACCAGGTCGCGGTAGAGCATCGGCGCGTTCACGTCGGCCACCACGGCGCGGCGGGCCTCGACCTCGGTGCCATCGCCGGTGCGCACGGCAACGGCGCGGTTGCCGCGGATCACGACCTGCGTAACCGGCGAGTCGAGCACCACCTTGCCGCCCGCCGCTTCCAGGCGACGGACGAGGGCGCGGCTCAGCTCGCCCGCGCCGCCCTCGGGGACCGGCCAGCCCACGTCCTGGCCGAGGGATGCCAGCAGCCAGCCGAAGAGGCCGCTCAGGGTCGACTCGGGGAAGAGGTCGGTGTGGAGCGCGTTGCCCGCGAGGAGCCGTCGGGCGCCGTCGCCGTCGAACTCCTCCTCGCCCATGCGGCGGACGGGGAGGAGAAGGAAGCGGACCAGGCGGATGATCTCGGACGGGCGGACCTTGCCGAGCATGCGGGCCGCCGGGCGCAGCGGGGGGAAGGGCTGCATGAGCGCCTCGGTGAACGGCGTGCCGATGCGCTCCCAAAGGGCGAACAGGCGACGCCATGCCGCACCGTCTCCCGGGCACAGCTGGTCGAGGGAAGCAGCCGTTTCGTCGAGGTCGCGGGAGATCACCGGACAGGTGCCGTCGAGGGCGGGGTGGGCGAGGACGAGCGGCGCGTGCAGCCAGCGCACGCCGTGGCGTTCGAGGCGCAACCGCTGCATGGTCGGGCTCGCCGCGGCCAGCGGGTAGAAGGCGCTGAATACGTCGTGGACGAAGCCCGGCTCGACGAGCTCGGCCGATTGGACGGCGCCGCCCGGGGCGCCTGTGGCCTCCAACACCACGACGTCCCAGCCGTGGTCGGCCAGCACGTTGGCGGCGACCAAGCCGTTGGGACCTGACCCCACGATCACGGCATCGGGCATCACCGGATCGTATGCGGGATAGAACGAGCCGGTGATCGAGGCGAGATACCGGGATTTTCGGGGCGAATGGCAGGACGTTTCGGCGTCGACCATCGAGGCGGTGGACGCCTTGCTCGGCGAGCCGCCTCGGTCGGTGGGGGCGCGGGTGGTCCGCGCCGGCGACGTGGTCGGCTTCGGCGAGCTGGCGCTGGAGGACGGCGCGTCGATGGTGGTGGAGGGGGCGTTGCCGCGTGACGTGCCGCTCGGCTACCACTCGTTCGAGGGCGAGCGGCTGATCGTCACACCGGGTCGCGGCTGGTTGCCCGACGACCTGCGCACGTGGGGCTGGGCGGTCCAGCTCTACGCGCTGCGGTCGGCGGAGTCGTGGGGGATCGGCGATCTGGGCGACCTGCGCCGGCTGGCGTCGTGGGCGCGGTCGCAGGGCGCGGGGATGGTCTTGATCAACCCGCTGCACGCGTCGCTGCCCGACAAGCCGCAGGCGTCGCCGTACTTCCCCAGCAGCCGGTGCTTCCGCGACCCGGTCTACCTCCGGCTGCCGGGCGAGGAGGGGCGGGTGTTGAACGCAGCGCCGTTGATCGACCGGGAGGCGGTGTGGCAGGTGAAGCGCCCCGCGCTCGAGCGGGCGTTCGCGGCGTTCGAGGGATCGGCGGCGTTCGAGCGCTTCTGCGCCGAGGGCGGCTCGTTGCTGCGTCGGTACGCCGAGTTCTGCGGCGGCGACGAGCGGTTCCAGATGTGGTTGCAGTGGATGCTCGATGTGCAGTTGAGGGAGGCCGGCGACGAGCTACCGGTCATGCAGGATCTGGCCATCGGCGTCGACCCGTCGGGCGCCGACGTGGCGTTGTGGCCCGATGCCTTCTGCTTGGGGGCGCGGGTGGGCGCGCCGCCGGACGAGTTCAACGGGCAGGGCCAGGACTGGGGGCTGCCGCCGTTCAACCCGTACCGGCTGCAGGAGCAGGGCTACGAGCCGTTCGTCCAGACCGTACGGGCCGCGTTCCGCCACGCGGGGGGCATGCGGATCGACCATGTGATGGGGTTGTTCCGGCTGTGGTGGGTGCCGGAGGGGATGGGGCCGAAGGACGGCGCCTACGTGTCGTACCCGTGGGAGGACCTGCTCGGGATCGTGGCGCTGGAGTCGGTGCGGGCGCAGGCGTATGTGGTGGGCGAGGACTTGGGCACCGTCGACCCGTGGATGCGCGAGGTGCTGGCGTCGTGGGGCGTGCTGTCGTACCGGCTGCTGTGGTTCGAGGAGGACCGGCCCGCGTCGTACCCCGCCCAGGCGCTGGCCGCGGTGACGACGCACGACCTGCCCACGGTGGCGGGGCTGTGGTCGGGGAGCGACCTGGAGGAGCTCCGGTCGCTGGGCATCGAGGCCAACGAGGCGTCGACGTCGGGCATCAGGAAGCGGCTGGCGTCGTGGACCGGTGCCCACGATTCCATGCCGGTCGATGCGGTCGTGGAGCGGACGTACGGGCTGCTGGCCGAGGCGCCGTCGATGATCGTGACGGCTACGTTGGACGACGCGCTCGGGGTGGAGGCGAGGCCGAACGTGCCGGGCACCACGGACGAGCGACCCAACTGGTCGATCCCGCTGCCGCTGCCGTTGGAGGAGATCGAACGGCACCCCGGCGCGGCCGCCGTCGCCGACCGGCTGGCCGGACGGTGAGCCCGCTGCGCCGGTCCGTGCTCCTGCGCACGGTGTGCATCGACTGCGCCGACGCCGACGAGATGGCGGCGTTCTACGGGCGGCTGTTCGGGTGGGAGCTCACGGCGCGGGAACCGGGCTGGGTGCTCATGCGCGACCCGGCCGGCGGGACGGGCCTGTCGTTCCAGGCCGAGCCCGGCTACCGGCCACCGACGTGGCCGGAGGAGGCCGACGGTCAGGACAAACAGATGCATCTCGACTTCGAGGTCGACGACCTCGAAGTCGCGGTGGAGCACGCCGTGGCCGCTGGCGCCCGACTGGCCGACCACCAGTCCGACGAGCGCGTTCGCGTGTTGTTCGACCCGGCCGGGCACCCGTTCTGCCTCTTCCTCGACTGACTCGCCTGGGGAACCCCACTCCGACGACTGCTGCCTGGCCGACCGGCGCTGGCGTCGCCTTCGGTTGCGCCCGCCTCCGCTCGATGGTCGTCCGGTGTCGGGCAGGATGCTGGGGTGGACTTGCCCGTGATGCCGCCCGTGAAGCCCATGCTCGCCAAGCTCGCCCGTGCCCTTCCACCCGCCGAGGAGATGCTGTACGAGCCGAAGTGGGACGGGTTCCGCTGTATCGTCTTCCGGGACGGCGACGAGGTCGAGCTGGGGTCGCGCAACGAGCGGCCGCTGACCCGGTACTTCCCCGACGTCGTGGAGGCGGTGCGGGCGCAGTTCCCCGAGCGATGTGTGATCGACGGGGAGATCGTCATCGCTACCGACGGCGGGCTCGACTTCGATGCGCTCCAACTGCGGCTGCACCCGGCCGACTCACGGGTGCGGAAGTTGGCGGCGGAGACCCCGGCGAGCTTCGTTGCGTTCGATGTGCTGGCGCTGCGAGATCGTGATCTGCGATCGGTGCTGTTTCGAGAGCGACGTTCGGTGCTGGAGGGTGCGTTTGCCGGGGTCGTGCCGCCTGTCCACATGACGCCGGCCACCGACGATCGTGACGTGGCCGCCGACTGG
>JAHWLA010000150.1 GCA_019347595.1 Actinomycetota bacterium | reverse complement strand
ACCGCGGCCGCCAGCCGCGCCTCCTTCGACCCGGGCACCAGGTGGTCGACCAGCACGCCGAGCCGTCGCCCCGCCGCAGGCGCGAACGACCGCACCACGTCCTCCAGCCCGTCGATGCCGTCGAGCCGCTCGACCACGACGCCCTCCACCCGCAGGTCGTCGCCCCACACCTTCTCCACCAGCTCGGCGTCGTGCACGCCCTCCACCAGGATGCGGCCCGCCCGGGCCACCCGCGCCGCCGCACCCCGTACCGCCACCGAGCCCGACGCCGTCCGCGTCGGCCGGCCCCCGCCCGCCGCGCCAACCGGCCGAGGCCGCGTCAACGTCACCGCCCGCCCGTCCACCTCGAACCCACCGGGCGTCAGCCGGAACAGCCGCTCGGAACCGACCGGCCCTCGCAGCACCACGGCATCGACCTCGAAGCGGACCACCCGCCCGGCGAAACGCGACCCCCGGTGGACGACCGACAACCCCGGCAAAGCCTCGACACCCGGGTACTCCACGGCGAGCCGCCGCGGCCCGTCGACCGGTCCCCCGAGCACGCCCTTGCCGTTCCAACGCTCGCTCACAGTCGTTCGACGGTAGCGGCGCGCCCCCCGAATCGGGCGCATGTCGATTTGCAATCGGCGGCGAGGGACGACAAGCCTGTGATTCGCCGGTTCACGCGGGTCGGCACGACAGCGTCGGTGGGCGACCGTCCCCAAGAGACCGTCTCCCGGCGCACAGAGACAACGCAGCACAGCAGAATCCTCGGGCCTTCTCCCTTGTAGGTCGAGGACTCCCGCGACGCCACTTCCCCCTCCGTGAGCAACCCGGAGCGCGGTCAGGCGCCCGAACCAGGAAAGGGAACCCATGACTCTCACAGCGCCTCGGCGCGCGCGTGCCCATTCGCGCCGGCCGAGCATCACCACCCGGATCGGCCGAAGTCGACCCGCCGTCATCGCCACCGCGTTGGCGGCATCCGCCGCCCCCTTCGTCGTCACCCCCTCCCCCGCCGGGGCAGCACTCGGCGAAGGGGCAGTCGCCGCCTTCGGCGATGCGGGCTTCCACGGCGCACCAGGCCAAGCGGCCGACGGCGTCGTCGGCATGGCGGCCGCCCGCGACGGCAACGGGTACTGGCTGGCCTCCGCCGAGGGCGGCGTGTTCGCCTACGGCAGCGCGCCGTTCCACGGCTCGGCGGCGTCGGCGCCCCTCAACAAGCCGATCGTCGACATTGTCGCCACCTCCTCCGGCAACGGCTACTGGCTGGTGGCCTCGGACGGCGGCGTGTTCGCCTACGGCGACGCCCGCTTCCACGGCTCGACGGGCGGGTATCGGCTCAATCGCGACATCGTCGCCATGGCGACCACCCCGACCGGCAACGGCTACATCCTCGTGGGTGAGGACGGCGGCGTGTTCGCCTTCGGCGATGCCCGCTTCCACGGCTCGCTCGGCGGGCAGCCGCTGCGGGCGCCGGTCGTCGGGGCCCGGACCACGGACGACAACGGCGGCTACTGGCTCGTCGCCGCCGACGGCGGCCTGTTCGCGTTCGGCAACGCGCCCTTCCACGGCTCCCTCGGCAGCGGCACCCTCCAAGCCCCGATCGTCGACATGGCGCCCAGCCGGACCGGCGGGGGCTACTGGATGGCAGCCGCCGACGGCGGCATCTTCGCCTTCGGCGACGCCCCGTTCCGCGGCTCGTTGGGCAGCGATCCGCCGGAAGCGCCGGTAGTCGACATCGCCGGCGTGCCCGGGCGCGACGGCTATTGGCTCACGACCGGCCGCAGGCACATCGACCTCGGGGTCTTCTCGGCCACCTGCTACGCGCTACGCGGGACCACGGCCTCGGGGCGTCCCGCCGGCCCCGACGTCATCGCCGTCGACCGCCGTGTGATCCCGCTGGGATCGCGAGTCGTCGTCGAGGGCATCGGCGAGCGCATCGCCGCCGATACCGGCGGCGCCATCGTCGGTCGCAAGATCGACGTGTGGAAGTCGTCGTCGGCGGAGTGCAACCGCTTCGGCAGGCAGAACCTGCGGGTCTGGCTCGTGACCTGACGCAGCCCGACAGAATGGCGCGGTGACCTTCCCCCTGGACGGCCTCCGCGTGCTCGACCTGTCGCGTGTGGTGTCCGGCCCGTTCGCGGGCCGGATGCTCCGCGACCTGGGGGCCGACGTGGTGAAGGTCGAGCCTCCCGAGGGCGACGTGACCCGCGTGTGGGGCGAGGTGCGCCACGGCCTCTCCGGCTTCTACACGCAGCAGAACGCGGGAAAGCGCAACGTCAGCATCGACCTGAAGGCGCCGGGCGGCGCCCAGCTCGTGCGCCGTCTCGCCGCGCGCGCCGATGTGGTGATCGAGAACTTCAGGCCGGGCGTGGCCGACCGCCTCGGCATCGGCTACGCCGAGCTGTCGGCCGTCAACCCCAGGCTCGTCATGCTCTCGGTGTCCGGCTTCGGGAGCACCTCGCCCGACGCCCACCGCCAGGTCTACGCGCCCGCCATCCACGCCGAGTCGGGCCTGATCGCCCGCCAGGCCGCCTTCGACGGCATCCACTCCGATCCCATGCTGTCGATCGCCGATACCAACGCCGCCCTCCACGGCCTGGTCGCCGTCCTCGCCGCGCTGCACCTGCGGGACCGCACGGGAACGGGGCAGCACATCGACATGGCCATGCTCGACGCCATGATCGCCACCGACGACTACGCCCACCACGCCATGGACGGCTTCCCCATTCGGCGGCTGGGTGGCGAGGTGTGGGACGCACCCGGTGGGCCGCTGCTGGTGGCGGGCGAGTTCCGCAACACGTGGAAGCAGTTGCACACCGTTCACGGTGTCGCCGACCCGACGCCGCCCGGCGCCGACCTCGACACCAAGATCGCCTGCCGGCGCAAGGCCGCCGCCGATTGGTTCGCCTCGTTCCCCGACCGGCGCTCGCTGACCGCGGCGTTGGAAGCGGCCGATCTGGCGTGGGCGGACGTACGGAGTCCGTTCGAAGCGGTAAACGCCCCATCGGTCGTCGCCCGCGGCGTGGTGGCCGAGGTCGACGACCGGGCGGGAGGCCGGCGGCGCGTCGTGAACTCGCCGTACCGCTTCTCCGACGCCGACAGCGGCGTCCGCGGCCCCGCCCCCTACCGAGGCGAGCACAACCACGAAGTGCTGACGGAATGGCTGGGCATCGACGAGGACGAAGTTCGCGTCCTCCTCGAGAGCGGTGTGCTCGTCGCCGAGGCGCGCCCTACGCCGTAAGCGATCCGACGATCGCCGCCGCCACGTCCCCGGCCGACGGGGGCGGTCCCTCCTCGGCCGGTTGCACGGTGACCGTCACGATGGTGCCGCCCGCCTCCGGCGCCAGCTCGATGGTGCAGAAGCAGGGGGCGGGCTCGGCGACGAACGCCTCGACGCCGTAGGGCTCGTCCGCCGACAGCACCTCGCCGAGCTCCGCTAGCGCCGCCTCGACCGCGTGGAAGGCGTCGACGGGCAGCACGTCGAGTGTGAACGACCACTCCGGCTCATGGGTCGTCGCCATGATGCGCTCGTAGGCGCGGTTGACCGCAGCCATGGCGGCGGCGTCGCCAACGCCCGTGTCCGGATGAAGCCGTTTCGCCAGCCGTCGCCTGGCTTGTCGGACTTCCTCGACCGTCGCCCCGTCGGGAAGTTCAAGGATTCGGTAAGGATTCTCCACGGCCGCGCATCTTTTCGTCGTTCGCTGCCGATACTCGAATCGGTAGCCTGACAATGTCCTCCCGGCGGAAGGAAAGTCCCCCCTTGCCTCGTCATACGCAGGCGCGTCGTATCGGCCGCGCCCTCCTCGCAGCACTGGCATCCACCGCAGGCCTCGCCATGGTGGTCGAAGCCTCTCCGGCCCACGCCGCGCCGAAAGCCGAACATCGATGGACGCGTCAACTCGGCGGCGCGGTGATCCGCGGCTCGTCTCCCTTGGCCGTCGACCTCGACGGCGGCGGCGTCGACGTCATGGTCGGCTCCTACAACGGCCACCTCTACGGCCTCCACGGCAGTGACGGCAGCGACGTCCCCGGCTGGCCGCAGAACACCGGCTTCGGCATCTGGTCGTCGCCTTCGGCGGCCGACGTCGACGGCAACGGCTCGCCCGAGGTGTTCGTGGGTGCCGGCACGGCCGAGACCTCACTTCCCCCGGGCGCCATGCTCGGCTTCAACGCCAACGGCGCCCGCCGCTGGACCTTCCAGGGCGCCGACGGGGACAACCCGCGTCAGGCCGTCACGGCCACGGCGCCCATCGGCGACCTCAACAGCGACGGCAGCCCCGACCTCCCCTTCGGGACCATGGGCCTGACCATGCACAACCTGGCTGCTTCGAGCGGCCAGCAGAACGGCGGGTGGCCGTTCTACACCGACGACTCGGTCTTCTCGTCAGCCGCGCTCGCCGACGTCGACCGCAACGGCCAGACCGACGTCGTGGTGGGCGGCGACGCCAGCCCCGGCGGGCCGTTCGACCACAAGGGCGGCGTGCTCCGGGCGCTCCGCGGCAACGGCTCGCTTATCTGGCAGCGGACGTTCAACGACATCGTCTACTCGTCCCCGGCCGTCGGCGACCTGGACGGCAACGGGACGCTCGAGGTCGTCGTGGGCAACGGCGACTACTGGCAGCGCGTCGAAGGGCGCGGTGGCCACGAGGACTCGCGTCGGCTGTTCCTGCTCGACGCCGCCACCGGCAACAGCATCTGGACCAAGGACCTGGGCGGCATCACCACGGGGTCGCCCGCGCTGGCCGACGTCAACGGCGACGGTCGCCGCGACATCGTGATCGGCACGCAGGACGGCAACACCGGCCGCCTCTACGCCTTCGACGTCGGCGGCGGCGTGTTGATCGACGTCGCCACCTTCGGCGGCGCGGTCATCGGTTCGGTGACCACCGCCGACCTCAACAGCGACGGCGCCCAGGACGTGCTCGTCGGAACCGGTGCCGGCGTCACCGCCTACAACGGCAAGGGCGGCGCCCAGCTCTTCACAATCAACGGCAACGTCGCCCACCAGAACAGCCCGCTGGTGACCGACGCCGACGGTGACGGCCGCGTCGACATCTTCATCGCAGGCACCCGCGACGGCAACGGCGTCGTCTCCCGTTACGAGATCACCGAGAGCTCGCTCGGCGCCAACGGCTGGCACACCTTCCGGGGCGACGCCCGTCGCACCGGCTCCCTCACCAACCCGCCGTTGAGCCACTCGTTCTGCGGCGCAACCGGTGCGGGCGGCTACTGGATGGTCGCTCGCGACGGCGGCATGTTCTCCTTCTGCGACGCCCGCTTCTACGGCTCCATGGGCGGGCAGCGGCTCAACGCACCGATCGTCGGCATGACGTCGACCAAGACCGGTCGCGGCTACTGGATGGTGGCCTCCGACGGCGGCATCTTCGCCTTCGGCGACGCCCGCTTCCACGGGTCGATGGGTGGCCAGCGGCTGAACGCGCCGATCGTCGGCATCACCCGGACCCCGACCGGCGACGGGTACTGGATGGTCGCATCCGACGGCGGCATCTTCGCCTTCGGCGACGCCCGCTTCTTCGGCTCGATGGGCGGCCAGCGGCTCAACGCACCGATCGTCGCCATCGCCGCCCGGCCCGACACCCAGGGCTACTGGCTGGTGGCCAGCGACGGCGGCATGTTCGCCTTCAACGCCCCGTTCTTCGGGTCGATGGGCGGGCACAAGCTCAACGCTCCCATCGTCAGCATGACCCCCAACGGGAACGGCAACGGCTACTGGCTGGTGGCCACCGACGGCGGCATCTTCGCCTTCGGAGCTGTGAGCTTCTACGGCTCCATGGGCGGCGCCCGCCTCAACCAGCCGATCGTCGGCATGTCCCGCACGCCGTCGGGTGACGGCTACCGACTGGTGGCGGCCGACGGCGGCCTGTTCTCCTTCAACGCCCCGTTTTTCGGGTCGATGGGAGGCGCCCGCCTGAACCAGCCGATCGTGGGGATGGGCGTGCCGCTGCTCTAGTCCCTAGTCCCGAGGGACCGCCGACCAGCTCCGCCATTCGTCCACCACGACGGCGAGCACCGGCCCCTCCAACCGATGGGCGGCGTACTGCGGGTACTTGTCCCGCAGCAGCGCCACCGCCCGCTCGTGCTCCTCGCCCGCGTCGACGACGCGGGCGAGGCCGCGCACGCGCACCCACCACAGCGCCGACCAGTCCTCGTCGTAGTGGTCCACGAGGACGGTGGCGACCGGGTGAATCCGGACGTTGGCGAGCCGGGCCAGATGCGGGGTGCGCTTGGGCTTGTCGTCGACGGCCGAGTAGACGACGTCGCCGTCGAGGACGAAGCACACCGGCACGAGGTGGGCATTGCCGTCGGCGTCGACGGTCCCCAGGCAGCCGACGCGCGCGGCGGCGACCCTCTCCCGCGATTCCATCGAAGCGACGGTAGCGCCGTACGCTGCGCGCCATGGCAGGTGCGGGAGTGAAGGACGCCGGCGAGGAGACCACGTGCCCGTCGTGTCGGACGACGGTGTTGCGCAAGAAGATGATCCCGGTGCTGGGCGAAGGCGGCGGGCGGGCCTACGTGTGCGCCGAGTGCGCCCGAGCCATGCGGCCGCCCGCCATCGCCGAGGCCAACGCCCTCGGCGGCCCGCTCTAGATCGATTCCGTCACGCAGGCTTGGGCTCCTTGGGCAGCCCGAGCACCCGCTCGCCCACGATGTTGCGCTGGATCTCGGCGGTGCCGCCCCAGATGGTCTCCGAGCGGGAGAAGAAGAACGACGCCTGCAGCGGGGTGACCGGGTAGTTGCGGCGGCCGCGGCGACGTCCTACCCCGGGGACGAACTCCTCGTCGGCCTTGCCCGTGAGGATCTGGCCGTCCATACCCAGGATGTCGACGGCGAGCGCCATCACGTCGCGGTGGTACTCCGACCAGAACATCTTGTTGGTCGCGCCCAAGGCGGCGGCCGACGGGTCCTTGCCGCCGTTGAGCACGTTGGTCAGCGACCGGTACCCGTTGATCTCCATGATCTTGACCTTGGACCACGACGCCGCCAGTTGTTGGCGCACCAGCGGGTCGGCGATGCGCCCGTTCTTGCGGGCGGCGCCGATGATGTCGTCGAGCTCCTTCTGGAAGCGGCGGTGGCTGGTGGTGGCGCTCGTCCCCCGCTCGAAGCCGAGGGTCGTCATGGCGACCTTCCA
>JAHWLA010000149.1 GCA_019347595.1 Actinomycetota bacterium | reverse complement strand
GCAGGTGCGCCGCGACAAGGAGCTGAGCCTCGACGTCTCGCGTCGACTCCAGCACATGGACGAGGACGGGACGTTCGCCCAGATCATCTTCCCGACGCTCGGGATGGTCGGGTTCAGCGGCATCCAGGACCCCGCCCTGGCGGGTGCGTGTGCGCGGGCCTACAACCGCTTCACGGCCGAGTTCGCGTCGGCCGATCCCAAGCGTCTGCGCTCGACGATGCTCCTGCCCTTCAACCACCCCGAGGTGGCGGCCGAGGAGATGCGCTACGCGCGCAACGAGCTGGGCCTCGACCTCGCCTTCACCAACCCGACCCCCCCGGGCGACCATGCCTGGAGCAACCCTGACTTCGATCCCGTCTGGCGCGCCGCCGAGGAGCTCGGGGTCGTGGTCATGCTGCACGAGTCGACCGTCGGGGCAGGCCCGAACGCCGTCGGGATCAACCGCTACGCCGGGCGGGGGGCGATGATCTACCTCTGCACGCACACCGTCGAAGTGCAGTTGGCAGTCATGGACCTCATCCTCGGCGGTGTGCTCGAGCGGCATCCGGGGCTGAAGGTCGGCCTGCTGGAGGCCCACCTCACGTGGATCCCCGGCTGGCTCCAGCTCATGGACAGCAAGTTCGGCGCCGGGGTGATGGCCCGCGACACAGCGCTGCCGCTCCTGCCCAGCGACTACTTCCGACGGCAGATCTTCGCGGCAGCCTTTCCCGAGGACCTGGGTGTCCGCGAGGTGATCGACGCCGTCGGCCGGGAGAACGTCGTGTTCTCGTCCGACTGGCCGCACCCGAACCTGGTTCCCGGCGAGGAACCGGGGTGGCTCGATGTCGTCCGGGCCCGTGACGACATCACGGACGACGAGAAGGCCGACCTCCTCGAGACCAACCCGCGCCGGTGGCTCAACCTCTGACGGCCGCGATGCGGCGGGTGCGCCCTTCGGCGCGGCTCGAGGCCGCCCGCCGCTCGATCGTCTGGGTGCTGCTCAGCAGGCAGAAGTCGTGGGTCAAGGCGCTCATCGGCGTCTCGATCGTCTCGCTCACGATCAACCTGCTGACGGCAGGCGCGACGCGATCCCTCGTGGACGACGCCGTCGTCGACCAAGTGGTCCCCCTCGGTCCGCTGGTCCGCCGCCTGCTGGTGCTGGCGGTCATCCAGATGTGCGTCAACTTCACGCTGCGCCAGATGAGCGCCCGGGTGACGTACCAGCTCGAATACCACCTCCGGGTGTGGCTCTACGCACGACTGATGGGGGCTGACCCGGCCCGGTTCGACAAGGTGGCCACCGGGCAGCTCATCACCCGCACACTCACCGACCTGCTGCTGCTGGAGCAGCTCATCCGCCTGATCCCCTTCCTGGTAGCGGCCGTGCCCGTCCTCATCGGCCTGTTCCTGTTCCTTCTCTTCGTCAACGTGCCGATGACGCTGGTGACGATCTCGGCCGTTCCCATCAACGCCTACCTCGTGGCCCGCGTGCGCAAGCGCCTGTGGGGACTGAGCTGGATGGAGCTCCACCAGCGAGCGGAGGTGACGAGCGCCGTCGACGAGCCGGTGCGCGGCATCCGCGTGGTGAAGGCGTTCGGGCAGGAGGACCGTGAGCGGGCCCGCGTGGCGCACGCCGCGGTGTCCGCCTACCGGTTCGCCATGACGCGGGTGCGCGTGCTCGCCAAGGTCGACGTCCTCCTCAAGGCTGTGCCCTTGGTGATCCAAGCGGTGGTGCTGCTGCTCGGCGCCCGCCTCGTGATCGACGAGCGCCTCACCATCGGCAGCTTCCTGCTCTTCTTCCTGCTGTCGTCGGCGATCACCCGCTTCGTGCGGCTCTTCGACGAGTACGTGAGCGTGTGGTACTTCGCCACGAGTGCAGCAGGCCGCATCAAGCAGGTGCTCCTGCACGCGCGGCCTCGTGTCGACCGGCGGGGGTGGCCGGTGCCGGACGGGATGCAGCGCGTGGAGCTGCGCGACGTCGGGGTCGAGATCGGAGGGCACGCCGTCCTCGACAGCATCGACCTCCGAATCGCGTCGGGCGAGATGGTGCTGGTGCAGGGACCGGCCGGCGCCGGGAAGTCGATCGTCGCCGCCCTCGTGGCCGGCGTGCTGCGCCCGACCCGTGGACAGGTGCTCGTCGACGGGAGCGACCTCGAGGCGCTGGACGCCGCCGCGGTGCGACGCGAGGTCCGCATGGTGGACGAGGAGCCGTTCTTGTTCGCGCTGTCGGTACGCGAGAACCTGCTCTTCGGTGACAACGGCGCCGCCGTCGCCGGCGACGACGAACTGCGGGCAGCACTGCACGCCGCCGCGGCCGACGAGGTGGTCGACCGCCTGGAGCACGGGCTCGACACCGTCTTCGGCGATCGAGGCATGACGCTCTCGGGCGGCCAGCGCCAGCGGATCGCCTTGGCTCGGGCACTGGTGGCGCGGCCGCCGGTGCTCGTGCTCGACGACGCGCTGTCGGCCGTGAACCCGGCCGCCGAGGTCGAGATCCTGCGCCGCATCCGCGCCTACTCGCCGGAGAGCGCCATCCTGTGCATCAGTCGGCGTCGCGGCTTGGAAACGGTGGCCGACCGCGTGGTGCAACTCGCCCCGCCGCCCAGTCGCAACGGCGCCTCCCGCGCTGTCGCCGGAACCGGCGCCTCCCGCGCTGTCGCCGGAACCGGCGCCTCCGGCGCTGTCGCCGGAACCGGCGCCTCCCGCATTGTCGCCGACACCGTCGTCGACGCCGACGCAACCATCCCGTACGACGAGACGCTGGCCGGCATCGTCACCGGCATAACGGTCGGCGACGAGCGCCCCGAGGTGGACGACGCCCAGTGCGAGTCGGACGAGCGGCCGAGCGTCCGCGATCTCGTCCGGCCCTTCCGCGTCAAGGTCGCCACCGCGTGCGCCGCCCTGGTCACGCTGACGGCTGCCGACCTCATGCCCCAGTACGTCTTCGGGTCGGCCGTCGACCTCATCGAGGCGGGCGACCGCGCCGGGACGGACGTGCGCGCCCTGCTCCTCTCCGTCATCGGGCTCGTCAGCGCCGGTGCGGCCTACCAGTTCCGCGTGACCGGCAAGAAGATCGACCAGGGCTTGCTCTACCAACTGCGCCGGCGGCTGTTCCGCAGGTTGACGAGGCTCGGCGTCGACTTCTACGACCGCGAGCTCCCCGGCCAGGTGGCAGCGCGCGTCGTGCACGACCTCGACCGCCTCTCGGCGTTCGTCGAAGCCGACATGTACCGCTTCATCATCGGTCTCGCCCTCTTCGTCATGGGCATGATCGCCATGCTGGTGCTGAGCCCCGGCGTGGCCTTCCTGGTGGTGGCCTTCGTCGGCCTCATCGTGCTGGCGACCGTCGTCCAGGTGCCCCTCGCCCACCGGGCGTTCGGCACGGCGCGCTCGCTCCTCGGGTCGGTGGTGGCCCGGCTCGAGGAGGACTTCTCCGGGCGGTACGTCCTCACCGCGTTCGGCGCCGAGGGACGAGCGGCCGCTCGCTTCTCGGAGACGGCGTGGCGGCTCCGCGAGGCGCGGCGCCGGGCGACGACCATGGCGAACTCCTACATCGAGGTGGTCGAGTTTCTGGCGGCGTCGGCGTCGGCGATCATCTTCTGGCACGCGGGCAACAAGGTGCTCGCCGAGACGATGGCCGTCGGCACGCTGCTGACGCTCCGCCTGCTCGTGACCGAGGCGCTGCGGCCGCTCCCCAACGTGGGCGATGTCTGGCAGGGGTACCTCAACACGCGCGTGTCGTTCGGGCGCCTCAAGGAGCCGTACGACCCGCCCCTGCTCCCCGTCGTGCGGCCCGACGCACAGCCGTGCCCGCCGATCCGTACAGGGCTCGCCTTCCGCGACGTCGACTTCCGGTACCCCGGCACCAAGCGGCTGGCGCTGCACGACGTGTCGTTCGAGATCCCGGTCGGCTCGACGGTGGCCTTGGTGGGTGCGACCGGCGCGGGCAAGTCGAGCATCGTGAAGCTCCTCGGTCGGACCTACGACCCGGACAGCGGCGCCGTCGAGGTCGACGGGGTGGACCTGCGCGACATCGAACTGGCGTCGTATCGCGACCGCCTCGGCATCGTGCCGCAGGACGCCTTCGTGTTCCGGGGGACCGTCGCCTACAACATCGCCTACGGCAAGCCGGGCGCCACGCCGGAGGAGATCGAGGCCGCCGCCCGCCAGGTCGGTGCCCACGAGATCCTCTCCCGCCTCGAACACGGTTTCGACACCCTGGTGGAGGAGGAGGGGCGCAACCTGTCGCCGGTGGAGCGACAGCTCATCGCCCTGTCGCGTGCCTGGTTGGTGAAGCCCGACATCCTGGTGCTCGACGAGGCGACGTCCAGTCTCGACCCCGTGGCCGAGGCGCTCGTGCTCGACGCCGTCCCCGCCTTGGGCTGCACGACGGTCCTGATCACGCACCGCGAGCACGTGGCCGAACGGGCGGACCTCATCGCCGTGGTTTCCGACGGCACCGTGCAGCAGGTCGGCCCCGCACGCCAGATTGTGGGGAGCGGCGGCGCCTACGACCGCCTGTGGGTGGCCGCTCCTCGCCGCCGGCGCGTCAAGCAACGGGCGTAGCGGCGCAGGCGGACGGCGCCGAAGAATCTCCGACTACGAGCCGAGCACGTCCGAGCGGCCGTAGTGCCCGGCGACATCGAAGTAGCGCTTGGCGTGCAGCGCCTCACGCAGGTCGCAGTCGGCGACGACGATGCCTTCGGCGTCGTAGAGCGGCCCCGCGACGATCGCACCGCCCGGCGACACCACGCACGCCCCGCCTCGCCCGAAGACGTCGACGCCGTCGGGCAGCGGCACCGGGAAGTCGGCGGGGAACGCAGAGGCCGGGATGTACTGCGGTGCGCTCACCACGAAGGCACCCGCCTCCATGGCGATGTGCCGCATCGACACGAGCCACCCCTCGCTGTCGTCGGCGGTGGGCGCCACCCATAGCTGCGGTCCGCCCTGGTACACCGCCCACCGGGCCAGCGGCATGCGGTTCTCCCAGCAGATGAGCCCGCCCACACGGCCGGTGCCCGGCAGGTCGACGACGTCGAGGTCGTCGCCCGCGCCCACCCCGTGGAACACGCGCTCGTGCATCGTCGGCATCAACTTGCGGTGCCGGTGCAGCACGCCCTCGGGGCCGAGGACCAACAGCGTGTTGTAGAGCGAGCCGGGCCGCTCGTCCTCCCGCTCGTTCACCCCGATGGCGACGTGCACGCCGCGCTCGGCGCATGCCTTCACCAGCCGGTCCACCAGCGGCCCCCGCACGTCGACGCTGGAGGCCCACATGCGCTCCCACAGCTCGTCGCATCCCTCGGTCCACGTCGCCGCCGCCGCGGCCCACGCGCCACTGGGGTACACCGAGATGAAGCACTCGGGGAACACCACCAGCGTGGCGCCCTGGTCAGCCGCCTCTCCCACCAGGTCGACGGCCTTTTCGACGGTCGCCTCGGCGTCGAGCACGACCGGGGTCGCCTGCACCCCCGCCACCCGCACCGTCCCGAAGCCCGCCATGAGGCGACCGTATCAGCGGGTACGGAGCCGAACCTGCGAAGTGTGCGGAGTTGGGCCGCTCCAGCGGCCCCAACTCCGCACACTTCGCAGGGGGAGGTGCTGCACCACCGTCCAGACGGCGACGCCGAAGGCCAGCGCGCCGACCGTGGCCACCAGCGGCGGGACGTGGTCGAGAAGCCGCGGGTACACCGCCCAGTGCGTCAGGTAGATGTAGAGCGACGCGCCGGCCACGGCGGCCACCACTCGGCCGAGCGGCCGCGGCACCGCGACCCACGGCACCCACACCAACACGAGCATGCCTGCCAGCACGAGGCCCTCACGGGCGCCGTCGCCGAAGAAGCCGACGACCGCCACCGCGGCCACGCCCGACAGCGCCACGCGCTGCACCGACGACGACACCAGTGCCGCCAGCCAGCCCACGGCGAACAGCCACAGCAGGAGGTGCGCCCGCCGCACCGGGTGGGTGACGAACGGCATGCCCGGCACGTCGAAGCGCACCAGCAGCCCCAGCGCCAGTACGCCGACGGCGAACGCCAACCGGTGCGCGCGCTCGACCCGTCGCACCCATGGCACGGAGAACACCACGGCGAACACGACCAGCAGTTGCAGCAGCGCCTCGATGTACCAGAACGCAGGCCGCACCGGCTCCCAGGCGAAGCCGTTTACCAACAAGGCGTGGCGCCAGTCGAACGTCGTGCCGACCGCGGCCAGCACGCCGATGCACGCCACGCTGGGCACCACGACCCGAGCGATGCTGCGCCACATCCGCCCCGACGCCAACTGGAAGCGGGCGAAGTTGAAGCCCGCCACGGCAAGCAGGGCGTGGGCGCCGCCCTCCCACGAGAACAGGTCGGCGTGCGTGCCCACCACCAGCACGATGGCGACCGCCCGCACCACGACGTTCGCCTCCATGCCGCTTGTCGCCCGTCGCACCGTCGGCGGCGCCGCACTCGCGGCCGTGAGCCGGCCCACCGGCGTTACGTGCCAGTCGGCGGGCAGCCGACCGAGCAGTTCCTCCAACGCCACCGAGATCTCGACGTACGTGAGCGAGTCGCCGCCGAGGCTCACGAAGGTGTCGTGGTCGGCGACATCGTCGGCGCGGAGCCCGAGCACCGCCGCGAACAGCTCGGCCGGCGTGCGCGGCGCCCGCTCCGGCTCGGCGACGACGGGCTCGCGCAACAGCGCGGTCAACGCCGCGTAGTCGGGCTTGCCGTTCGCCCGCCGCGGCACCACCCCCGCCACCGGCACCACCACCGACGCGGGCAGGCCAACGCGGTCGCGGATCGTCGCCCGCACCAGGTCGGGGTCGTCGCCCGCCTCGAAGGCGACGACGATCCGGTCGTCGTCGCCCACGCATGCCGCCTCCACGCCCACGTTGCGCAGCGCCTCCTCCACCTGGTCGAGGTCGATGCGCAGGCCGAACAGCTTCACGAACCGGCTGCGGCGCCCCACCACCTGGTACAGCCCCTCGGACGTCCGGCGGGCGAGGTCGCCGGTGTGCAGCACGTCGACGGTGGCACCCAGCGCCAGGTCGGCAGGCCGGTGGGCATAGCCCATCATCACGTTGGGACCGCGGTACACCAGCTCGCCGTCGGCGTCGGCGTCGGCATGGAGACCATCCACCGGCACGATGTCGAACGACCCGCCGGGTATGGGGACCCCGATGCAGTCGGGATGCG
>JAHWLA010000148.1 GCA_019347595.1 Actinomycetota bacterium | reverse complement strand
GCTCGACGCGGTGGCCTCGCGTGACATCGTGCTGCGCCTGCTGGCCGCGGCCTCGATCGCGGGCGTCACGCTCAGCCGCCTGACCGCCGACCTGCTGCCGTGGCTGGGCGGGGAATTCGCCTTTCTGTCGCTGCCCGACGACCTGGTCGGCTCCAGCAGCCTCATGCCCCAGAAGCGCAACCCGTTCGTGCTGGAGCAGGTGCAGGGGCGCACCACCGCCGCGCTCGGGGCGTTCACCGCCGCGGCCGGCGCCATGCACGCCACGCCGTTCACCAACTCCATCGCCGTCGGCACCGAGGCGGTGAGCCACGTGTGGCGGGGGCTGCGCTCGATCACCGAGGGGATGCGGCTGGCCACGTTCATGGTGGAGGGGGCCGTTCCGGACCGGGACCGGATGCTCCAGCGGGCGGTGGAGGGCTACACCACGGCGACGGCGCTGGCCGATCGCAAGGTGGTGGAGGAAGGAATGAGCTTCCGCGACGCGCACCATGCCGTCGGGTCGCTCATCAACGAGTTGGAGAGCAAGGGCAGCCACATCACCGACGACGGGCTCGACCCGGTGTCGGTGGTGGCGGCGAGCAAGTACGGAGGCGGGCCCGCGCCCGCGTCCAACCAAGCGGGCCTCGAGCTGCTGCGTGCGGAGCACGCCGCGCACCGCGAGGCTGTCGACCATCATGACTAGGCGTGGCGGGCGGCCGAGGCAGACCTCGACCGTGCCGTGCGACGATTCGTCGAGGGGGGCGAACGATGACGTGGGACGGATTTGCCAGTTCGAGCACGCAAGGGACGATGCCGGTAGGCCGGGGTAGCGCCATGGCGCACCACGGCGAGCTGCTCCAGGGCATGTTCCTGGGGCCGCGCGCCAAGCCGATGCGCGGCCTCGTTACCCTGCCCTGCGCGCTGTACCGCTCCGAGGCCGAGTTCCGGCCCGCCCGGGCCGGTGACGCCGCGGGCGTGCAGGTCGAGCCCGGTTGGAAGTGGAAGGCGCAGCACGCGGCGGAGCTGACGCTCGCCCATCTCGGCGTCGACGGCATCGGCGGCGAGCTGCGGCTGACGAGCACCATCCCCATCGGCTGGGGCATGGGCTCGTCGACCAGCGATGTCATCGCCGCCATCCGGGCCACGGCCGACGGCATGGGCGTCACCCTCCCGACGGTGGAGGTGGCCCGCCTGGCGGTGGCCGCCGAGACGGCGTCGGACTCGATCATGTTCGGCGACGAGGCGCTGCTGTTCGCCCAGCGCGACGCCCTTGTTATCGAGGACTTCGGCACGGTGTTCCCCGCCTTCGAGGTGCTCGGCTTCGCGGCGGGCAGCGGCGTGGACACCCTCGCCTTCACGCCCGCCGAGTACGACGACCGCGACGTGGCCCGCTTCGAGGAGCTGCGGCTGCTGCTGCGCGAGGGTATGCACGACCACGACCCCGCCCTCGTCGGCTACGTCGCCACGGCCAGCGCCCGCATCAACCAGCGCTTCCTGCCCAAGCCCGAGTTCGACCGGCTCCTCTCGCTGGCCGACAACTGCGGCGCCGTCGGCGTCCAGGTCGCCCACTCCGGCAGCGTCATCGGGTTCCTGTTCGCCGGCGACGACGACGCCGTCGACACCCGCCTGGAGAAGGCGGGCGCCGGGCTGGGCGAGCTCGGCTTCGGCCCCACCTGGCGCTTCTCCACCCGCCTGCGCGCCCCCGACCCCGCCTAGGAACCATGCACAAGATCGCCGTCTACTTCTTCTGCCGCACCGACATCGACCCGGTGGCGTCGCGCGTCCTCGACGTGCTCGTCAAGGTCCACGCCCCCGAGGAGACCGAGATCGTCGTGGACGGGCAACCGGTGCTGGAGATCGTCGACGACAACGAGAACACGTTCCTGCTGGTGCAGACCGACGACGTGCTCAGCCATGACTACCCGCGCTACCTCGACGTGCTGGAGGAGCACTTCTCGGAGGTCGACGCCGCGGCCGTCGTCAACTGGCACGAGGGGGCCAACGCCCCCGACCGGGTGTTCACCGTGCACTCCACCGGCGACGTGCCCACCGGTCAGTGGGCGAGGACGAACCCGGTGCACATGCGCAACCTCTTGCGCGGTATCGACGCGGAACGGCGCGCCGCCGGGCTCGACGACTACTCGGTGGTCACCGAGGCCACCCACTGGTCGGGCGTGCCCTACGGCGGCGAACCGACGCTGCTGGCGCAGTACGCCGTGCCCACCTACGACATCGAGATCGGCAGCAGCCCGGAATGCTGGAACGACCCGGCCGCCCACGAGGTGATGGCGCGGGGGCTGCTGCGCATCTTCGACCGCGACGACGAGCCGGTGACCAACGTGCTGTGTGCGGGCGGCGTGCACGTGGAGACGGCGTGGTCCACGCCGGTGCTCGAAGGCCCCTACGCCGTTGCCCACCACCTGCCCAACCAATGGCTGGTGACGGGCAAGTACGACGAGCCCTCGGCCGACGACAAGCTCGACTGGTGCGTGAAGTCGATCAAGGGCGGCATCGACATGATCGCCGTGCACGACAAGCTGAAGGCGACGTACAAGGAACCGTTCCGCCGCCTGGGCGAACGCCTCGGCGTGCCCGTGGTCAAGCACCAGGCCCTCCGGAGGCCCGCATGACCGACCCCCTCGACCGCTCCGACCGTTCTGGTCCCCGAAACGCGCGCCATGGCGCGCGATCGGGGGACCAGAACCGGAAGAAGCGGCTCGCGGTGCTGACGTCGTCGGGGCCGCACCACCGCTACCTGGTGGCCACGTTGCGAGCGGCGGGCTTCGACATCGGCGCCGTGGTCGTCGAGCCGTGGTCGGCCCAGCGGGCGCGCAAGTGGAAAAAGGGCCGCCACAGCAACTGGGCGTGGGCCGTCTACCACGACGTGCGCCGCCAGGTTCTCGGCCTCGACGCGTACCGTCGCGGCGCCTTCGCCGAGCTGCCCACTCCGCTCGGCCCTGAGCCCCGCACGATCACCGTCGACTGGATCAACGACCAGGCGGTGATCGACGTGCTGCGCCAGGTGCGTCCCGACGTCACCGTCGTCATGGGCACGTCGATCATCAACGACAAGGTCCTGGCCGAGGCGGGCGACGTGGTGCTCAACCTCCACGGCGGCTACCTGCCCGACTACCGGGGCAACCACTGCATGTTCTTCGCCCTCTACCACGGCGACTTCGACAAGATTGGCACCACCATCCACTTCGTCGACCGCGGCATCGACACCGGCGACCTGCTCGAGGTCGTCGTGCCCGCCCTGCGCTCGACCGACAACGCCGAGGCCATGTACTGCCGGGCCGAGAAGGCCGCCGTCCACCGCCTCGTCGCCTGGCTGGACCACTACGAGCGGGGCGGGGAACTCCCTCGCACGCCGCAGGGCCGCAAGGGCAAGTTGCACAACATCCGCGACCGCAAGCCGCAGCACGACCTGTCGGTGTGGTGGCGGCGCAGGACAGGGCGCCTGGTGGTGCCCGATCGGGAGGCGCGGGCGCCCATGCCCTTGCCGGGGAAGCGGGAGGACGTGACCCCATGACGAGCGCTCACGCGTCCTGTCACGGCCGGATCCCCTCCTGCCCTCGTCCCTCGGGCGGGTCCCTTCCGTCCGTGCCACCCGCTCGCGAAGCTCTGAAAGGAAACGGCCGATGGCCGATGCTGACCCCATGACGGCGCCCAGAGGACTGGGGCCGGCCGAGCAGGCGATCGCCGAGGCACTGGCGACGCACCTGGCCGTGCCCGTCGAACGCATCGAGGTCGAGTCGTCGAGCAAGAACGCGCCCGGCGACTTCCGCTTCGACCTGCGGCCGCTGCTGCCGAGCGGCGAGCAGGCCACCAAGGACGTGTGCCGCGAGTGGGCCGAGAAGGTCGCCGCCGCCGACTGGATCGAACAGGCCGTCGGCGTCCCGCCCCGCGTCTACCTGACCCCCCGCCTCGACGTGCTGTCGTCGCAGGTCGTCGACGGCGTGTACGACCAGCGCCGCACCTACGGCACCGGCGAAGAGCACGCGGGCAAGAAGATCGTCGTCTCCTACAACAGCCCGAACGCCAACAAGGCGCTCCACCTCGGCCATCTGCGCGTCTGCTTCATGGGCATGTCGATGGCGAACCTGCTCGACGCCCGGGGCTACGACGTGCTGCGCTCGGAGATGCTGAGCAACTACGGGATCCACATCTGCCAGGCCATCGCCGCCTACGAGCGCTGGGGCGACGGCGCCACGCCCGAGTCCACGGGCATGAAGGGCGACCACTTCGTGGCCCAGTGGTATGCGATGTACCACGCCAAGCTGGCCGACGTGCCCGAGCTGGAGGAGCACGCCGCCACACTGCTCCAGCGGATGGAGGCGGGCGACGAGAAGCTGCGCACCTTCAACGAGCAGTTCACCGAGTGGTCGATCCAGGGCATCTTCGAGACCTACGAGCGCATCGGCGCCTACCACGACTTCCGCTTCCGCGAGCTCGACACCCTCCCCATCGCCATGCGCCTGATCACGCAGGCGCTCCTCCGGGGCGACTGCCTGCGCCGGCCCGACGGGTCGGTGTACGTCGACCTAGACGACAAGGCCCTGGGCCAGGTCACCATCCTGCGCCGCGACGGCACGCCGCTGGTCTTCACCCAACTGCTCGCCGTCTGGGTGCGCCGCGAGCAGCTCCACCCCAACCATTGGGTCATGCACGTCACCGGCGACCAGTGGACGGCCGGCGTCAACGCCCTGCTGGAGATCCTCAAGCGCTTCGGCTGCGAGCGGGCCGGCTCTATGACCGAGGGCGTCTACTTCGGGATGGTCAAACTGCCCGAGGGCAAGATGCGCTCCCGCGAGGGCATCGTGGTGGGCGCCGACATGGTGCTCGACCGCCTGCGCGATCGCATGATCGAGACGTGGGCCGAGGCCGCCCCCGGCCCCATCGACCACTTCCAACGCGACGTGTCGGAGCGGCTCGGCTTGGCCGTGGTGAAGTACTGGCTGCTCGGGTTCAAGCGCCACGCCTACATCACCTACGACGAAGAGGTCATGTGGCGCGACGGCCGGAGCGGGCTGGCCGCCGTGGTGCGCGTGCTGCGGTGCGCCGAGGAGGCCACCGACACGATCGCCTCGGCGCCCGAGTCGGTCACGCCGCCCGCGGCGCTGAACAAGGCCGCCCGCGTGGCCCGGCGGGAACTGCTGCTGCGGCTCAACGCCATGCCGAAGATCGTGGGCCAGGCGCTCGAACGTCGCGACCCGGCCGACGTGGTCCACTACATGGACGACGTGTGCCGGCGGGCCTCGCAGTGCGACCGCCAGGCCGCGCTCGACCCGGCCACCTGGCGCTCGGTCGGCATCGTGGTGCGTCGCTGCCTGGCCCTCCTCGACATCGAGCTGCCGCCGTCGTTGCGCTACCTGCCGCCGCCGTTCGGCGAGGCCGACCTGGCCGACGAGGACGACTCGCTACCCGAGCCGGCCGCCACGGTCCCCGCCCGCTAGCTCGACCTCACCGTCGCCGCAGGGCATCGAGGAAGGCGCCCTCGAGCTGGGGGAGACGGGCGAGCCCCACGCCCACGGCGGCCTCGCCCAGCTCGGCCGACGCCTCGTCGGGCAGGCCGAGGTGCGCCACCACCGGCGCGGGGTCCCACACGCCGTAGACGGCGCACTGGAACAGAGCGCCGTCGCGCGTGCGGCGCTGCGAGAGCCCCACAACCTTGCGCCCGTCGGCGACAACGACCTCGCCCGAGCCGAGGCCCCCGAAGCAGACGTGGCGCGACCACCTGGTCACGCACAAGCCGCCGCGGTGGACGGCGGCGTCGTCGATGCCCACTGCGGCCAGCGCCTCGACCCACACGTCGCCGAGCCACCAGAAAGCGCGGCCGACGTCGTCGTCCCACAAGGCGTCGCCGCGCGGCACTACCACGTCGACCCACAGCGGATCGTGGGGCGTCAGCCAGACGGCGCCGCCGCCCGAACGCCGACGGACGCCGGGGAGGTTGCGCTGCGTGGAGCCCAGCACCACGGCCTCTTCGGTCACCGAGCACACGGTGGCGGAGCGTCGCCCGAAGTCGACGGCGCGCCCGTGCAACTCGTCGGCCGCGCCGGTGAGGCGCGTCACCTCCCAGCCCACTACGCCGAGAGCTCGGAGCGCCTGACGTTCAGGTACGGCACCCAGTCGGCTCGCACCGAGCCGGTGGCGACCAGTGCCCACGCCCGCTCCCGCGGAGCGGCGGGCATGCGGCGGAGTGTAAGGCCCGTCTCGTGGAGGTAGCGGTCCTCCTTACGGGTGTTGCACGGGCGGCAGGCGGCCACCACGTTCTCCCACGTATGCGTGCCGCCCTTGCTCTTGGGGATCACATGGTCGATGTTCTCGGCCGTGGAGCCGCAGTACTGGCAGCGGTGGCCGTCACGGGCGAACACCGCTCGGCGGTTGAGGGCGACCCGGGCCTGGTACGGGACCTTCACGAAGTATGTAAGGCGTACGACCGACGGCTCGTCGAAGCTGGCCCGCTCGGAATGGAAGGCGTTGCCGGTGGAGTGCAGCAGCTCGGCCTTCTCGTCGAGCACGAGGAGGAGCGCACGACGGGTGGACACGACGCACAGGGCCTCATAGGTGGCGTTGAGAATGAGCGCCCGCGACACCGCCGACTTCCCCCTACCGCGCCCTTGTCGTTGGTGGCACACGCATTGAATGACAGGCTACCGCAGCAGGCGGCGGTACTTCCTGCACCAATCCAGGTAGTCGACCACGTCGGCGGGGTCGGGATGGTGGGTGACGTCGCCGTACATCGTCTGGAGACGGAAGGCGAGGTAGTCGGGATCCGGCAGGGGGAGGAACGGCCGGCGGCGCCACCAGCCGGGCGCGGCCAGCGTGAACAACTGGACGACGGCCGTCGACCACAGGTCGGGCCGGCGCAGGAGGGCGAGCACGACGGGGGTCGTGGCGACCGCCGTCATCGCCGCCACGCTTCCGGGGGCAAGAACGCCCGCTCAGCGGGCATGCCTGCCTCCGGAACCACCGTCGCTCCCGCAGGCGTCCACGACGCTGGCATCGGCCGCAGGCCGATCCCGCTTCCCTCGCGGGCGACGGGTGGCAGGTCGGGAGGGGCCCCGGTCGGCGTGAGCCGGCCGGGGACGGAGCCCTGCCTGACAGGACCCGTCGCTACCGCGGAGGTCGACGCCGGCATCGGCCGCAGGCCGATCCCGCTTCCCTCGCGGGCGACGGGTGGCAGGTCGG
>JAHWLA010000147.1 GCA_019347595.1 Actinomycetota bacterium | reverse complement strand
CCCGGGTCGAGGCCGAGGGCCACATGGAGTGGATCGACGGCAACATCGGCAGCCGGCTGACGATGAAGTACCCGGCCGTCTACCTGATGGGGCCGAAGGCCTCGGGCGAGGTGCTGTCGGTGGCCTACGCCGGGCCGGGCCAGCACCAGGACGCCGGGGCCAAGATGGTCCACGTCGCTCCCGAGACGACCTCGACGATCGTGTCGAAGTCGATCTCCAAGGACGGCGGGCGCACGTCGTACCGCGGGCTGGTCAAGGTGGAGGAGGGCGCCGAGAACTGCAAGAGCTTCGTGCGCTGCGACGCCCTCATCCTCGACGACGAGAGCCGCTCCGACACCTACCCCTACATGGAGATCGAGGAGAAGGACGCCCAGATCGGCCACGAGGCCACGGTCTCCAAGATCGGCGACGACCAGCTCTTCTACCTGATGTCGCGCGGGCTCTCGGAGCAGCAGGCCATGGGCATGATCGTCAACGGCTTCATCGAGCCGGTCACCCGCACCCTGCCCATGGAGTACGCGGTGGAGTGGAGCCGCCTGATCGAGCTGCAGATGGAGGGCTCGGTCGGCTGACCCCCACCACGAATTGGGATGCGAAACGGCTGCCTCGGCGGCCGTTTTCGCGTCCGGAACCGGGGCGGCTCGCGGGGTCGCCGGTTCCGGTGTGCGAAGTGGTCGCTCCAGCGACCACTTCGCACCCCAATTCGGGGGGCGTAGCGTGCGGCCCATGGAGGGAACCACGCTGCGCACCGAGACCGACGCCGGCGTCCGTTCGATCGTCCTGACCCGGGCGGCCGAGTACAACACCATCACGCCGGCGCTTCGCGACGAGCTCGCCGCGGCCGTCGACGAGGCCGAGGCCGACGACGACGTCCGCGTTGTCCTGCTACGGGCGGAGGGACCGGCGTTCTGCGCGGGCTACGGCCTCGACTGGTCGACCGCCGCCCAGGCCGAGGAGCAGCACTGGGACTCGGTCCGCGACTATCGCATGATCGGCCGGTTCGTCGACACGTACATGAAGCTGTGGTACTGCCCCAAGCCCACCATCGCCGCCGTGCAGGGGTGGTGCATCGCCGGCGGCACCGACATGGTGCTGTGCGCCGACATCGTGATCGCCGGGGAGGGGGCCAGCTTCGGCTACCCGCCGTCGCGGGTGTGGGGTACGCCGACCACCGCCATGTGGGTGTACCGGCTGGGGCTCGAGAAGGCCAAGCGCTATCTGCTCACCGGCGACGAGATCAAAGCGCCCGAGGCCGTGGCGGCGGGGCTGATCCTGGAGGCGGTCCCCGACGACCGCCTCCAGGAGCACGCCATGGCGTTCGCCCGGCGCATGGCCCAGGTGCCGACGACGCAGCTCGTCATGCTCAAGCTCCTGTGCAACCAGACGGCGGAGAACATGGGCATGGCATCGAGCCGGACACTGGGCACCCTGTTCGAC
The DNA here is from genome assembly GCA_019347595.1 of Actinomycetota bacterium. Classification (GTDB taxonomy): domain Bacteria; phylum Actinomycetota; class Acidimicrobiia; order Acidimicrobiales; family JAHWLA01; genus JAHWLA01. The sequence goes on along the minus strand of JAHWLA010000147.1, from coordinate 5,793 downwards.
GGGATCGCCCGCCACACCAAGGAGGGCCTGGACTTCGTGGCCCGGGCGGGCGACGTCGGCTTCCGCCAGGCGGTGCGGGAGCGCGACGAGCCGTTCGGCGATTACGGGTCGCGTCGCCCGTAGCATGGGTGGCGTGCCCATGCGCCACGACTGCCGGCACTACGAGACCCGGACCTACCAAACCGGGGACACGGTGCACATGTGCCGCCTCGACCTCGCGCCCGAGGCGCCGTGGCGCTGCCCGGCCGACTGCCCCAAGTTCGACAAGCGCGGCTTCGACGCCGGGTGGACGCAGGGCAGCTTGGCCCGCAAGGCGATGCCGGATGACCCGCCCGGCCTCGACCAGTCGGCCGCCGCCCTGCTCGATCAGGCGGAGGAGATCATCAACGCCGTCGGCCCCGACATCCTGGAAGAGGTGGAGCGCCACCGGGCCGCCGAGCGGGAGCAGCAGCCGTTCTGGCGCCGCGTCGTGCCCCGTATGCCCCGCCTGCCGGGCCGCCGCGGCCGCCGCCGCCCCTGACCGCCCGAGGCGGTTACTCGCCGGTGAAGGTAGGCGGGCGCTTCTCCATGAACGCCGTCATCGCCTCGGCGAGGTCGTTGGACTGGATGAAGCCCGCGTTCCACACCGCCACGTAGTCGAGCCCCTCCTCGACGGTGCGCTCCTCGCTCGCCCGCAGAACGTGCTTGGTCCCCTGCACCACGATCGGCGAGTTGGCGGCGATCTCGGCCGCCATGTCCCACGCCGCCTTGTGCAGCGAGTCGGCGTCGGGCAGCACGTCGTTGACCAGCCCGATGCGCTCGGCGCGGGTGGCGTCGATGTCCTTGCCCGTGTACGCCAGCTCGGCCACGTGCCCCTTGGCGATCACCCGCGGCAGCCGCTGGAGCGTGCCGAGGTCCGCCACGATGGCGATCTTGGTCTCCCGCACCGAGAACTGCGCGTCGGCCGCGCACAGCCGGATGTCGGCCGCCGTGATGAGGTCGACGCCGCCGCCGATGCACCAGCCGTGAACGGCGGCGATCGTCGGCTTCGGGCAGTCCCCCACCGCGGTGATGGCCGCTTGCAGCCGCTTGGCCTCCCGCAGGAAGCGCCGGGACGCCGCCGCCTTCGACGAGCCCGCCCCGCCCAGCACCGACCCGCCCATCGTCTTGAGGTCGAGGCCGACGGTGAACGCCGGCCCCTTGGCGGCGATGACGACGGCGCGCACGTCGTCGTCATCGGAGAGCTCGTCGACGAGCACGGGCAGATCGGCCCAGAACGCAGGCCCCATGGCGTTGCGCCGCTCGGGGTTGTCGAGCCAGAGCGTGGCGACGTGGCCGTCGCGCTCCACGGTGAACACCTCGGACGTCGTCATGCGCGGATGCTACGACCTACCGTCGCCGTATGCGCTACCGGATCGTCGACGTCTTCACCGACCGACCGTTGGCCGGCAACGCGCTCTGCGTCGTGCTCGACCCGTGCCCGCCCGAGCTCATGGCGCGGGTTGCCCGCGAGGTCAACCTGAGCGAGACGACGTTCGTCACGGGCATCGACGGCGACCGCTACGAGATGCGCATCTTTGCGCCCGCCGACGAGCTTCGCTTCGCCGGGCATCCGTCGCTCGGCACGGCGTGGGCGCTGGGGCCGGGGCGGTGGACGCAGGTCGCGGCGGGCGGCACCGTCACCGTCGACGCGGACGACGAGGGCGCGGCGATGTCCCAACCGCACCCGACGTTCGACGCCGTCGACGCGGCACCTGCCATCACCGCGCTCGGCCTTCCCGGTGCGGCGACGGCATGGCGGGGCGAGGCGGCCGGCACCGCACATGTCTACGTCGCCACGGATGCGCCGATCGACGGCCTGGCCCCCGACCTGGCCGGCATCCACGCGGTGACCACCCGTCACGACGCGAGCGGCTTGGCCGTCTTCCGCCCACTGGACGACACCACCCTGCACGCCCGCGTGTTCCTTCCCGCCATCGGCATCCCCGAGGACCCCGGCACGGGCTCGGCTGCCGGTCCGCTGGCGCTGCTGGCGCGCGAGGTGTTCGGGACGGCCAGCGACATCACCGTCCGCCAGGGCGACGAGATGGGCCGCCCCTGCCGCATGGAGGTGCACGCCGAGGAGGGCGCCGTGCGGGTCGGCGGACGGGTGTCGGCATGTGCCGAAGGGCGGTTCACCCTTTAGGATGACGGTCAACGGGGGCCGCGCGTCGGCCCCCCGTTCCGCGAGGAGAGACCGCTGACACGCTTCACCGTCGACGCTGCGAGCGCGCTGCCCGGCCCCGACTGGCTGCGGGCGCGTCGCACCGTCGCGGCCGAGCGGTTCACGGCCGGGGGGCTCCCCGACGCGAGCGAGGAGGTGTGGCGCTACAGCCGCATCAACGACCTCGATCTGGAGGAGTTCACGCCGGTCGCCGATGCGCCCTCGACGACGACTGTCCCGCCCGCGGTCCAGGGATTGCTCGAGGCCGTAGGCGAGCGAGCGGGCCTGGTGCTCTGCATGAACGGGCGCATCGCCGCCGTCGAGGCGGTCGGCCGCGGCGTGGAGTTGGGCTCGGCGTGCGAGGCCGCCGACGGCGAGGAGCTGCTGGGCCGGGCCGACGCGCCCTCCGATGCCTTCGGCCACCTCAACGCCGCCTTCCTTACCGACGCCGTGCTCGTCCGGGTGCCTGCGGGCGTCGCCGTCGAGCGGCCGGTTGTCGTGGTGCACTGGGTCGACGCCGACGGCGGCGCCGTCTTCCCGCACACCGTCGTGCAAGCGGGCGAGGCGTCGGAGGTGACGGTCGTCGACGTGATGGCGTCGGCCGACGTGCGGGCGCTGGTCGCTCCCGTCGTGGCCCTCGATGCCCATCCCGCCGCCAACCTCCGCTACCTCAACGTGCAGGAGCTCGGCACTCGCGTCTGGCAGCTCGCGTACCAGGGCAGCCGGGTCGACCGCGACGCCACCCTCCACTCCTCGATGGTGGCGCTCGGCGGCGAGTACGCCCGGGTGAGGGCCGACTCCCGGCTCGTCGGGCAAGGCGGCACCAGCAACCTGCTCGCCGTCTACTTCGGGGACGCCCACCAGATGCACGACTTCCGGACCATGCAGGACCACGACGCCCCCAAGACCACCAGCGACCTGTTGTTCAAGGGCGCCGTGGAGGACACGGCCGAGTCGGTCTACACCGGGCTCATCCGGGTGAAGAAGGGCGCGGCGGGCACGCGGGCGTTCCAGACCAACCGCAACCTCGTGCTCTCCGACGGCGCCGCCGCCAACTCCGTCCCCAACCTGGAGATCGAGGAGAACGACGTGAGCTGTAGTCACGCCTCGGCGGTCGGCCCCATCGACGAGGAGCAGCGGTACTACCTCGAAGCCCGCGGCATCCCGACGGAGGCGGCCGAGCGGCTCATCACCCTCGGGTTCTTCGACGACGTACTCGAGCGGGTGCCCGTGCCCGGGCTCCGCGCACCGCTGCGCGACGCGGTGGCCGCCAAGCTGGACCGGAGGCAGTCGTGACCGTCGCCCTGCGGCTGTGCTCGGTGGCCGACGTCGAGCCGGGCGCTGCCCGCCGCTTCGACGTCGACGGCCATCGCATCGCCCTGGTTCGCATCGGCGACGACTTCTACGCCATCGGCGACCGGTGCAGCCATGCCGACGTGTCGTTGTCGGAGGGCGAGGTGCTGGCCGACGAGCGGGAGATCGAGTGCTGGAAGCACGGCAGCACGTTCGACCTGAAGACCGGCGAGCCGCAGTCGCTGCCCGCCACCAAGCCGGTCCCCGTGTACGAGGTGCGCATCGAGGGCGACGACGTGATCGTGGTGACGACATGACGAGCGTGCTGAGGATCGACGACCTGCACGCCCGCATCACCGGGCGGGAGATCCTGCGAGGGATCTCGCTCGAGGTGCGGAGCGGCGAGGTGCACGCCGTCATGGGGCCCAACGGCTCGGGCAAGAGCACGCTGTCGCATGTCCTCATGGGGCATCCCGAGTACGAGGTGACGAGCGGCAGCGTCACCATCGACGGCACGGAACTGCTGGGGCTGCCGACGTGGCAGCGGGCGCAGGCCGGGCTGTTCCTGGCCATGCAGTACCCCATCGAGGTGCCCGGCGTGAGCCTGGAGGACGCCCTGGAGGAGTCGTTCGCGGCGGCAGGCAAGTCGCGGGCCGAGGTACGCGAGCGGTTGCTGGTGGAGGCGGGGCGCATCGGCTTCGACGAGCGCTTCCTGCGTCGGGCCATGAACGTCGACCTGTCGGGCGGCGAGAAGAAGCGCAACGAGACGTTGCAGCTCGGCGTGCTGCGGCCTCGGTTCGCCGTGCTCGACGAGATCGACTCCGGGCTCGACGTGGACGCGCTTCGCATGGTGAGCCGTCGCATCGAGGCGGAGACGTCGGAGAACGCGCTCGGCGTTCTGGCCATCACCCACTACAACCGGCTGCTCCACGAGCTGAAGCCCGACGTGGTGCACGTGCTGTCGGGCGGGCGCATCGTCGCCACCGGCGGTCCCGAGCTGGCCCTGGAGCTGGAGCGCACGGGCTACGCGGGCTACGGCGAGGCCGAGCAGCAGAACGAGTCCAGGCCGCTGGTGCAGGACCCCTTCGCCGACCCGCTCGCCTGACTGGCTTCTGGACCAGAAGCCGGAACACCTCCAGGTTGGGGGGCGGGATGTCGATGTCGTAGGAGGTGGGGAAGCTTCGCCCACCTCCGATCAAGGAAACCATGAACCCTCGTCTGCTTCCGCAGTCGCCGGCTCCGTCGCCTGCGAAGGGTTCAGCCCCCCGGCTGCTTCGCACGCTCGGCCTCGGCTCCTTCCTCTCCCTCTCGGCCCTGCTCCTGTGGGGTGACGCCGCGCACGCGGACGAACCCCTCGCTCCGGTGGGGGCATCCCGGTCCACGGCCGCCCGCGTCCTCGCCAAGGCGGTGCCTGTCGACCGAGCCGTGGCGCCGATGCCCGACCGGGTCGACGCTCAGGTGCCGCCGGTTGTGCGCCGCGTGCGTGCGGTGCGGGTGTCCTCTGCCCCGCCCGTCCGGCAGTGGACGGCGGCGAAGTCCGCCGCACTGACGATGCAGAGCCACTCGTCTCCTGCCGTGCACCAGTGCAACGCCGACACCTATCCCACCGGAGCGGGCTGGGAAGCCACCTGCAGGGTCACGGTCGAGAACACCCTCGGCGGCGACGGCTCGACCAGCTCACGCGTCACCACCACGTGGTGCCTGGCCGCGGCGGGTGTCCTGCCCCCGCAGGGCTGCACAACCGACGTCACGACCTCCAACAGCCTGGTGAGCAGTGTCGATCAGTGCAACGGCATCCTGGCGGGCGGCAGCAACATGACGTGCAGCGTCGACATCGTCAACAACGTTCCCGTGGGCACGCCGACCACCGGCGTGACCGTGAACCAGTGCGTCGGGTCCGGCCAGGGTGGCGTCTCGCCGGGCGGGCCTCCCACGGATTGCGACCCTGTCGCCGCATCGACGACCGGCGCCACCGTCACCCAATGCAACGGGTCGGCGAACGGCGGCGGCGGGCCCGAGCGCGTGCAGTGCTCGGTCACCGGCAGCACCACGGCGTTGCCGGTGACGGTCAACCAGTGCAACGGCTCGACGGCCGGGGGGAGCACCGTGACGTGCGACGTCACCTACACGAACAACTTCGTGGCCGCCACCGGCCCCGGTGGCATCCCCGGCTCGACGCCGAGGGCCCCCGGTGGCACGGGGTCGACGCCGAGGTCCCCTGGGTCCCTCGGATCGACGCCGTCCGGCCCGGTGACCTCCGAGACCGGCCGGTTCACGTCCGCCTCGACGTCGAGTGATTAATCTGGGTGGTCCAACGG
>JAHWLA010000146.1 GCA_019347595.1 Actinomycetota bacterium | reverse complement strand
ACTCCGCGGCAGCCAGCGCCACCTTGGCGCTCAAGCGGTCGAGCAACCGGCAGGCCGCCACCAGGGTGTCGCCGTCGAACCCGAGATCCAGTTCCTCGATGGCCGACTCCAGAGCCCCCAACACGTCAACATCGTACGTGTGTTCGATGTCCGAATCGGCGAAAACCCTTGAAATACAAGGGATTTTTGCCTTAGGACGGGGGAAGAGCGGGCGGGCCGTCCCCGCGCGGCCCGCCCTCTCCACCCGCCGCCTCTCCCCGCGGAGAAGGTTTGCGGCGGTTCGCCGCGGAATCAGATGGGTGGGCAGACCTGCACCCATGTGGGCGGGTTCGTCTCGTCCGTGCCTACCGTGACGCACGGCAAGTGGCACGCCGCAGCAGGGATGGTCATCAGCAGGTGCAACGACACAGCCGCAACACCGAATACGAAGGCCCGCTTGAGCACGGATCGAGCTCCCTTTCTCGACTTTCGGTGCTCTCAGCCCCCGACAGCTCGTCTGTGACATACGAATCCGCGCTGGCCGATGCGTGGCCGGCCGTCACGCGGGTGATCGAACGCGAGGTGCGCCGGCTCCAGGTCCCGGCCCATGCCGTCGACGACCTCGTCCAGGCGACGGCCGAAGTGGTGTTGCGCAAGCGCCCGGCCTTCGTCGATGCCGACGACCTGGCGCCCTACGTCCGGATCGTCGCCCGCCATAAGGCGCTGCGCTGGGTACGCAGCACAGCGCGCGAGACCGTCGGATTGCCCGAGTTAGTGACCGCCCAGAGCGTCGCCGAGGTGGCGCGTCTCAAGCTGCTGGCCGCCGGCACGCTCGCCGCCTACGAACGTCTCGAGCCCGTCCAGCGCGATCGCCTCTCCCGCTACCTGGCGGGCGAGCGAGCGGGCAACAGCGTCGAACGAGCCCGAGAGCGCAAGCGCATTGAGCGCATCCGCGTCCACATGGCGCAGGCGATCGAGCGCATCGCTGCCGTGGTCGCCGGCTGGCGTCGGTTCGTCGATGTCGCCGTACGTCCCGAAATGGTGGCGGCGGCCGCCATCGCTCTGTTCCAGGCGGTCACGGGCATGTTCGTGCCGTCGGCGTCCGCGACGTCCACCACCGTCGATGCCACGCTTCGCCCATCGATGCCCGCAATCGGGGGCGTCACGCTGCCCGCGGTGGCGATGCCTGTCGCCGTGCCTGCCCCGGTGCCGTCGAGCGCGCCGTTGCGGTCCACGACGCGCCAGCACGAGGAGCTGGTCGCCCCCCGAGAAGTCGACACACCGGTCTTCATGGTCACAAGTCCGACGGGGAAGTCGACGGGCGTCCTGACGACACCCAACTCGGAAGAGAAGCCGATCGTCTGCGTAAGCGGTTGGGTCAACGTGTGCGTCGACAAGCCGTTCACACTGTGAAGCGTTCGGCGCGGCAGTAGGTTCGCCGCATGAACGTGCTCTACACCGCAGAGGCGACGGCGTGGGGAGGTCGCGAAGGGCGGGCCGCATCGTCCGACGGCCACGTCGACGTGCAGCTCGTGATCCCCAAGGAGTTGGGCGGGCCCGGTGGCGCGGGCACCAATCCCGAGCAGCTCTTCGCTGCGGGCTACGCCGGCTGCTTCCACTCGGCGCTCAAGGTGGTGGCCCGCAAGGAGAGCCTCGACGTCTCCGAGTCGGCCATCACGGCTCGCGTGGGCATCGGCGCGAACGACAGCGGCGGGTTCGGCCTCACCGTCGAGCTGGTGGCCGAGCTGCCCGGGCTCACCGCCGAGCAGGGCCACGCGCTGTTGGCCGCCGCTCACGAGGTGTGCCCCTACTCCAACGCCACCCGGGGCAACATCGACGTGACGCTCACCCTCCACGAGGACTGACGGCGTCGCCGTGACAGTGGCGGCCGTCCAGCACGACATCGTGTGGGAGGACCCCGTCGCCAACCGCGCCCGGCTGGCGCCCATGGTCGCCTCTGCGGTCGAGCGCGGCGCCCGCCTCGTCCTCTTCTCCGAGATGTGGGCCACCGGGTTCTCCATGGATGCCGACCGGGTGGCCGAAGCGCCCGACGGCCCGAGCACCGCCTTCCTCGTGGAGCAGGCCGCTGCGCACGGCGTGTGGGTGGGCGGCTCCCTCCCGGTGCGTCTGGCCGGCGACGAGCGCCCGTCGAACTGCTTCACGCTCGCTGCGCCGGACGGCGCGGTGCATCGCTACGCCAAGATCCACACGTTCAGCCACACCGGCGAGGACCGGCACTACGCGTCCGGCCGCGACCACGTGACAGTCGACGTCGAGGGCTGCCGGTGCACGTTGTTCGTCTGCTACGACCTCCGCTTCGCCGACGAGTTCTGGACGTGCGCGCCGACGACGGACTGCTATCTCGTCGTCGCCAACTGGCCGGCCGTGCGGCGCGAGCACTGGCGCACCTTGCTGCGGGCGCGGGCCATCGAGAACCAGGCTTACGTCGTCGGCGTCAACCGCGTGGGCCACGACCCGGCCCTCGTCTACGACGGCGACAGCGCCGTCGTCGACCCGTTGGGCGAGGTAGTGGTGACGGCCACAGGGGAACAGTCGGTACTGGTGGCCGACATCGACCCGAGGACCGTGGCGGAGACCCGCGCGACGTACCGGTTCATGGCCGATCGGCGACCGGCAAGATAGTAGGACGACCTACGAGTTACGATGACTCTATGACGGCACGTGACGACTGGCAACGGGCCTTCGACGCCTCTCCCATCCGAGACGTCGATTTCGAGACGATGTCGGGGGTCCCGCTGGCGCCGGTGCACGGCCCCGACGACGGCGAGTTCCCCGGCGCCTACCCGTACACCCGAGGCCCGTACGCCTCGATGTACCGGTCGAAGCTCTGGACCATGCGCATGTTCGCCGGGTTCGGGACGCCCGAGGACACCAACCTGCGGTTCAAGGAGATCCTGCGCTCGGGCGGTGATGGGCTGTCGACGGCCTTCGACCTGCCCACCCTGATGGGGCGCGACTCCGACGACCCGCGGTCGGTGGGCGAGGTCGGCAAGGCGGGTGTCGCCGTCGACACCCTGGCCGACATGGAGGACCTGTTCGCCGACATCGACCTCGGCGGCGTCACCACCTCGATGACGATCAACTCGCCCGCCGCCATCGTGCTGGCGATGTACGTGGCGGTGGGCGAGAAGGGCGGGGTGGAGCGGGCGCGGCTGGCGGGCACCCTCCAGAACGACATCCTCAAGGAGTACCAGGCGCAGAAGGAGTTCGTGTTCCCGCCGCGGCCCTCCGTGCGGCTGGTCACCGACGTCATGCGCTTCACCACCGCGGAGATGCCGAAGTGGCACCCCGTCTCCGTCTCCGGCTACCACATCCGCGAGGCGGGCTCCACGGCCGTGCAGGAGCTGGCGTTCACCATCGCCAACGGCTTCGCCTACGTGGAGGCGGCCACGGCGTCCGGTCTCGACGTGGACGCCTTCGCCCCCCGCCTCTCGTTCTTCTTCAACGCCCACATCGACTTCTTCGAGGAGATCGCCAAGTACCGCGCCGCCCGCCGCATCTGGGCCCGGTGGATGAAGGAGCGCTACGGCGCCAAGAACGCCCGGTCGATGCAGCTTCGCTTCCACACGCAGACGGCGGGCGTCTCGCTCACCGCGCAGCAGCCGGAGATCAACGCGGCGCGGGTGGCGCTCCAGGCGATGGCGGGCGTGCTCGGCGGGACGCAGAGCCTGCACACCGACTCCTACGACGAGGCGCTGGCGCTGCCCACCGAGAAGGCGGTGAAGATCGCCCTGCGCACCCAGCAGATCGTCGCCCACGAGACGGGCGTGGTCCACGTGGCCGATCCGCTGGGCGGGTCGTGGTTCGTGGAGGAGCTGACCGACGAGGTCGAGCGGCAGGCCGAGGAGATCTTCGCCCACCTCGACGAGCGGGGGAACGGGTCGATCCTCGAGGGCGTGTACGCGGGCATCGAGTCGGGCTGGTTCCAGGGCGAGATCGCGGAGGCGGCCTACGACTTCGAGCGCAAGGTGCATTCGGGCCGACGGGTGGTCGTGGGCGTGAACCGGTTCACCGAATGGGACGAGCCACCGCCCGAGATCCTCTCCATCGGCGACGAGGTGGAGGAGCGCCAGCGCAAGCGGCTGGAGACGGTGAAGCACGACCGCGACCAGGCGGCCGTCGATGCCGCCCTGGCCCGGGTGGCGGCCGACGCCGCCCAGCCCGACGTGAATCTCATCCCCGCCATCCTCGACGCCGTGAAGGTGTACGCCAGCGTGGGCGAGCTCATGCAAACCCTCGGCGGCGTGTTCGGCACCTACACGGAGCAGGTGGTGGTGTGAAGGGCCGGGTGCTCGTCGCCAAGGTGGGCCTCGACGGCCACGACCGAGGCGTGAAGGTGGTGGCCCGCATCCTGCGCGACGCCGGCTTCGAGGTGATCTACACCGGGCTCCAGCAAACGCCCGCCATGGTGGCGGCGGCTGCCATCGACGAGGACGTGGACGCCGTCGGTCTCTCTATGCACTCGGGCGCGCACCGGACGCTGGTCCCCATGGTGATCCAGGAGCTGCGCGAGCGGGGCGCCGACATACCCGTGGTGGTGGGCGGGATCATCCCCGCCGCCGACTTCTCCTTCCTCCAGGAGGCGGGGGTGGCCGAGGTGCTCACCCCGGGTGCGCCGGTGGAAGCGGTGGTGGGGGCCATGGAGGCCGCCGTCGCCACGCACCGCGTCTGACAGCCACCACCCACCCACGTTCTCGTACGTGAACGCGAGGGCCGGGGATCTTCACAGTCAGCCGGTGGACCGGGTGGCGGCGGCCTCGGCCGCCCGGGTGGCGGCGTCGGCCCGGGCCGCGGCCTCCGTGGTTCGTGCCGCCTCCCGGCGGGCGGCGGCGAGCGCCGCCTCCAGGCGGGCCACCTCGCGGGCGGCCGCCTCGGCCGCCTCCTGGGCCTTGGCCGCTCGGGCGCGCGCTTTGCGCACCTCGGCGGCGTCGAGCACGTGCAGACGGCCGGTCGCTGTCGACGCCGCCGTCGGAGTGCCGTTGCTCGTCGCGCCCGTCGCCGACCGTTTGGGCTTCCTCGGGGTGGGCGTGCCGCCCCCGGCCAAGGCGACGATCTCGGCGTCGGGCGCTCCCAGGCCGACCGGCGCTTCCAGCGCCCGAGTCAGGCGGGCGGCCCGCACCGCGTCGGCGGCCGACTGGTCGGCGACCACGGCGTCGAAGGTGGCCACGATGTCGTCGCGGTGAGGGTCGGGGGACACCTCGCGCTCGCCCAAGGCGGCGACGGCCGCCTCCACCAACTCCGCCGTCTCGTCCCGTCGCCGGGCGCCCAGCTCGCGCAGCCGGTCGGCGTCGGCCCGGCGCCCGTCCGCGCCCCCGCTCAAGACGTCCTCCTGGGCGCAGCGGAGGTCGGCACCCGTGCTGCGCAGACGCGCCACATCGGCCGCCCGCTGCCGGGCGACCCGGTTGACGGCCCAGGCCGCCATCGTCGGCCGCCGCAATTTCCTGACGGCGACCGCGTCCTGTCGACGCCCGGCGGCGCGTAGCCGTCGAGCCAGCTCGTCGCGTGCCGCGGTGAACCGGTCGGGGTCGTCCACATAGAGCGCATCCACGGCTGCGTCGACGTCGATGTCGCCCGCCTGCTGGTCGTCGTCACCCGCCTGTCGACGAGGCATGCGGTGTGCCTACCCGAGAGAGCTCGGGCAGGCACACCGCCGCTTGGGGGGGACTGCGGTCAGCGCTCGGGCTCGACGGCCCGGACGACGACCTCACCGTCGTCCTCCACCCGCCATCCCAGGACGGGTCGCCCGTCCATGTCGCTCAGGTGGAGGTAGGCGCCGGTGCTGACGGCCTCGCCGGTGCCCTCGTCGACACCGAGCTCGAGGGCGGCGTTTCCTGTTCGGTCGAAGCCGAGGGAGGCGCCGCTGTCGTCGACGGCCAGCCATGCTCGTTGCCGGCCGTCGACGCCGAGCAGGGCACAGCCGAAGACTTCCCCGGGTCGCTCGGGGTTGCCGATGTCGCCGAGGACGAGCCGGACCCGGCCTCGCCCGTCGACCACCTCGATGCGTTCGGCTCGCATCACGCCGTTGTCGCCGTTGTTGGTCATCGGAGCCCTCCCGGGAGACGGTCGGCGCTGCGACAGGTCGCCGAGGTCGGACGGGGGGACAGCAGTAGGTTGCGACGCATTCACGCTCCTTGCGCTTGCAGGACGCTCTCGCAGGACGGTGTGACGCCCAGTGGTGGGCGTGGACCGACGATCAGGGGCGGGCGGGAGCCCGCGAGGCGCTCGGACTGGCTGCCCGAGCCGTGAATGACACCATTGTAATTCGGGGGTGTGTCAGTGATGCGGGGGATCGGCGGGGAGGGCGTCCACGAGCTCGGCGGGCGTGATCCCGAAGGCGTCAGCCAGGGCGCACAGCGTGCTGAAGCGGATGTCGCGGGCGCCGCGCTCGACGTGGAACGGGTACTTCTCGTGCAGGCCCGCATGCTGGGCCAATGTCTCTTGCGTCCACCCCCGTTCGAAGCGGAGGGCACGGACGCGGGCGCCGAGTCGTCGCGCAGCGCGTGCAGATGCAGCAGTGGGCATCGGGCGATTGCACACGTATGCACTTCATAAGTCTACAGACAATACGTAGCAATCGTGCAACCGGCCGACGACATGTCGGACGCTGACGGGGCGGTCAGAGCAGCGGTCCGCCCGCCGCTCAGGCGGCCCCGGTGGCGTCGGCGACTTTGCCGAGACGGCGGCGCGCCGTATCGAGCAGACCCTCCACGGCGAACAGGTCGGAGGCCAGGTCGTCACGCCGCGCCCGCTGGAGGCCCTCGGCGATGCCGGTCACCCGGGTGGTGAGCTCGTCGAGCGCGGTGGCGAGCGACGAGAGTTCGGCGGCGGCGGCGGGGTCCATCCCCCGATCATTGCTCGCCCGGGGGGATCCCACACCCGCCGGGTAGGATCGGTGCCTCCATGTTGCGACGCCTCGACCTCCGCGGCACCTCGGCCGACGACCTCCGGTCGTCGTTGCCGCGGCCGGAGGCGGCCAAGGAGCCCCCCGTCGCCGCCGTGCAGGCGATCCTCGCCGACGTCAGGGCCCGAGGCGACCAGGCACTGCGCGAGTACACCGAGCGCTTCGACGGCGTGGCCCTCGACGCCTTCCGGGTCCCCCAGGCCGAGCTCGACGAGGCGCTGGCCACCATCCCGCCCCTGCTGCGGGAGGCGCTCGACGCGGCGCGAGCGTCGATCCTCGCCTACCACCGCGAGCAGCTCCACGAGCCCGTTACCCACCAGCGCGACGGCGTGCTGGTGCGGGAGATCCGCATCCCCGTCGAC
>JAHWLA010000145.1 GCA_019347595.1 Actinomycetota bacterium | reverse complement strand
TTCAGCGAGACGGTGCTTCGTCGCCTGGGCATTGGGTTCGTCCCCGAGGAGTTCGACGAAGGCGTGGCCGCCGGTGTCATCACCGGGCACATCGGCTTTCCCCAGTCGATGCGCATCGTGGCCCGGCAGATGGGCGTCGAACTCGACCGCATCGAGCGGACGATCGTCCCCCACGTGACCGGTGTCCAGATCCGCGGCAGCACCATGACGGTGGAGCCCGGCCTGACCGCCGGGTTCCAGCAGGACTACGTCGGCATCGTCGACGGCCGCCCGTGGTTCGAGGCCGCCTTCACCGGCCACATGACGCTGGACGCCATCGCCGCCGAGCCCCGTGACGAGATCGTCGTCACCGGGCCGACACCGCTGCGGTTCGCCACGACCCCGGGCGTCAACCCGCAACAGGGGACGCCGGCGCTGCTCTCGAACTCGCTGCACCGGCTGGTGGCCGCGCCTGCAGGCTGGGTGACCGTGGGCGAGCTCCCGCCCGCAACGCTGCGGTAGCGGGTGGCGACGGCTACGCCGCGGTGTAGCCGTCGTCCACGGGCAGGGTGTGCCCGGTGATCATCCGGGCGGCGTCGCTCGCCAGGAAGACGGCAACGCCCGACACGTCGCGCGGGTGGCCGATGGCGCCCGGGCCCTTGAGCGTCCGCTCCATGATGAAGCTGCTGCGCTTCGTGCCCCGGCCCGCGGGCTCGCTCGAGGCCAGCACGCCGGCGCCGTGGCTGAGCGGCGTGTCGATCACCGACGGCGCGATGGCGTTGACCCGCACGTTGCGGTCGGCCCACTCCACGGCCAGGCCCCGGGTCAGTTGCACGATGGCGCCCTTCGACGCGATGTACGCGGCCGACTCCGGGTACCCCACGAGCCCGCCGATCGAGGCCATGTTGATGATGCAGCCGCCGCCTGCCGCGAGCATCGCCCGCCCGAACGACCGGCAGCCGTAGAAGGTGCCCTTGAGATTGATGTCGATCACGCGGTCGAACAGCTCGTCGGGGAAGTGCTCCGCCGGGCTGCGATGGACGACGCCGGCGCTGTTCACGAGGATGTCGACCCGGCCCAGCTCGCCGAGGACGCGAGCGCACGCCTCGTCGAGGTCGCCGGGCTTGCGCACGTCGACGGCCATCGAGCACGACGCCCGGCCCAGGTCCTTCACGGCCTTCGCCGCCGTCTCCGCGCCCTGCTCGTCGACATCGAGGATGGCGACGTCGGCCCCGTGCTCGGCGAACGCCGTCGCCATGGCGAAGCCGAGCCCGCTCGCCGCACCGGTGATGGCGGCCACGCGCCCGGAGAGGTCGAAGCGCGCCAGCGCGGCGTCCGCCGCGTTCGCGCTCACGGGTGCCGCGCCGTGCGGGGAGGGGCGAACTCGAACTCCGGCCGCACGAGGGGCTCGACCGGCAGGTCGGGCAGCACGCCGCTGGCCGTCCAGTCGTCGCCCTGGAACGGCTGCCGCTCGGGGAACAGCGTCTCGGCCAGGCGCACGCCCCGCTCGACCAGCAGGCGGTCGGCCTCGGCCGAGATCGGCGCCGGGCGGCCGTAGCTGCGGTGCGAGTACCCCGGCTCGTAGCCGCCGGCGGCATACGAGGCGGCCGTGGAGAAGTAGCCGACGCAGCCGTTGGTGTAGCCGGCGTAGAGCGTCGGCATCCCCGGCGAGCGTTCCTTGACGGCCATGCCGATCTCGGCGAAGACCTCGCCGGGGCCCGAGACGATGACGCCGTCGCCGATGCGCACGGCGTTGACCGGGGCCACCATCGACTGGGGTGCAACGCCCGCCCGCACGTCTTCGAGGAGCCGTCGAGCCCACTTCTCGTAATAGTGGAGCCCGCACAGCTCGGCCGCACCGGCGCCGTCGGCGATCGCCTTGTCCAGCGCCGCCTTGTACTCGGCGTGCTGCTCGACCAGCTCGTCCTCGGCGGGCAGCGGCATGAAGGGGAACTCCACCAGGTCCTCGGCGGCGCGCACGACGATGTCCTCGGCGTCGTCCTGCTCGAAGCGGAACAGCACCATCGGCACCAACGAGCCGTCGGACTGGCCGACGATGCGCGTGGGCCACGCGGGCCGGTCGCCCAGCGAGTGCAGCGCCTCGATGGCGAGCCTGGTGCCCATGCGCTCCGCCTCGGCTTCGTCCTTGGTGAACGCCACTCGCGGGAGGATGTTGGCGCCCGCTCCCTGGAAGAAGATGCACTCCCCGCCCGCCCAGTCGCGCACCCGTCGGCGCAGCACGCCGGGGAAGTCGGCGGAGTAGCCGAGGAAGTCCATGCCGACGGTCAGGGGATGGCAGCCGTAGCTCACCAAGGTGGCGATGACGCTCTCGTCGCGCCGGCGCACCTGGAGCGAGACGACTTGCTGGTCGACGAGGCCGTCCGGCCGCCACCCGTGGACGACCGAGCCGTCCGGGCGGGGCTCGCGCCGGTTGACGGCGCGGTCGGCTGTCCCCACGCCCCACGCCACGGCGGCGGGCTCGAGCCGCTCCACCGCTGTGCGCGTGGCCTCGACCAAGCGGTCGCGAAGGAGCTGCGCGTACTCGTCGAGCCGCTCGTCGCCGTCGGTCGCCAGCAGCCCCGTGCGGTACAGGAACTCCCGGGTCGACGGCGGGGCGCAGTGCGTGTGGCTCCAGTTGAGCAGCACGCCGGCGGGATCGGCGCCCGCCGCTTCGGCGACCAAGGCGCGGATCTCCTCCACATGAGGCGAGTCGATCCCGAGGTTGTCGACGTTGAACAGCACGACGCGCTGTTCGTCGCCTTCCAGCACCAGGACGTTGGCCTCGAGCGGGAACCCGACGTACTCGGCTCCCGTCTGGCGTCGGACGTAGCCCACCATCGGAAGGCCGAGCTCCGGCGTGATGTCGATGCCGGCTGCACCTGCGCGCATCATGCCTCCCCGTCTTGATCGGACATGAAGGTCCTCCTGCCGTCGCGTGTGGACGAATTGTTCCTGATCAGCGTGACGGGTGCAAGATGCTGTGATGGTTGACACGACGACGACATGGCGTCCGCGTGATCTCGACGGCAAGGTTGCGGTGGTGACCGGCGGCGGACGCGGCATCGGCGCCGCCATCGCCGAGCGGTTCGTCGCCGAAGGCGCCCGGGTGGCCATCCTCGAGCGCGACCCGTCGCTCGGCGAGGACACCGAACGGCGGCTCCGGGCCGCCGGCGGCGACGTGCGCTCGTACCCGTGCGACGTCGCCGACGAGGCCGCCGTCGTCGAGGCGGCCCGCCGCGTGGTCGAGGACTTCGGCGACGTCGACGTCCTCGTCAACAACGCCGGGATCGGCAGGCTGGGCCCGAGTATGAGCTTCCCGGTGGCGCACTTCCGCCAGTCGCTCGACGTCATGGTGACGGGCGTGTTCCTGTGCAGCCGGGAGTTCGGCAAGGCGATGCGCGAGGGCGGGGGCGGCGCCATCGTCAACATCTCGTCGATCAACGGCCTGGTCGCCTTCCCCATGCGCCTGGCGTACAGCGCGGCGAAGGCGGCCGTGGTGTCGATGACGAAGGTGCTGGCCACCGAGTGGCCGGCGTACGGCATACGCGTGAACGCGGTGGCGCCGGGCATGACGGAGACCGACATGTTCCGCTCGGCCATCGACGAGGGACTCATCGACACCGACGCCTACCTGGCCCACACCCCCCTTCGCCGCTTCGCCTCGGTCGAGGAGGTCGCCGAGGCGGTGTTGTACCTCGCCTGCGACCGGTCGAGCTTCCTGACCGGCCAGGTGATCGTCCCCGACGGAGGCTGGACGGCGTTCGGCTGGGTGCCGTGGAGCGGCGACCCCGAGGCCCCCGCGATCTAGCCGTTCTGGCGTCGGGCCGCCGCCAGCCGCACCAGCTCGGCGGTGGGCTCCAAGCGGAACGAGCGGGCGTCGGCGCCGCCGTCGACGCCGATGACCTGGCCGCTGACGAAGCTCGACTCGTCGCTCAGGAGGAACGCGGTCACCGCGGCCACCTCGGCGGGCTCGCCCAGCCGTTCCATGGGATGGAGGATCGACAGCTCGCGCTCGCGGACCTCCGGGTCCTCCGCCTGCCGGATGGCGTTGGCCAGCATGTCGGTCCTGATGCCGCCCGGCGCGATGGCGTTGGCCCGGATGCCGACGAGGCCGTACTCCACGGCGATGTTGCGGGTCAGGGCGTTCATGCCGCCCTTGGTCGTGTCGTAGGCGGGATAGCCCGGGAACGAGTTCTGGCCGTGCACCGACGACATGTTGACGATCCGGCCGTCGACGCCGTTGGCCAGGAAGGAACGGACGGCGATGGACGCGCCCCAGAAGGCGGCGATCAGGTTGATCTCGAAGACATCGCGAACCAACTCGGGGTCGGGGTCGTGGAGGCTGCCGGGGATGGCGACGCCGGCGTTGTTGACCCAACCGGTCAGGACGCCCGCCTCTTCGGCCGCTCGCGCCGCCGCCTCCAGCACGCCTGTGTCCCGGATGTCGCCCAGGACCAGCGTGCCTTCGGTCTCGAGGCGCTCCTGGAACCGCTTGCCGTGGTCCTCGACGCGCTCGACGCCGACCACGAACCACCCATCGGCGGCCAAGCGCTCGGAGATCGCCAACCCCAGGCCGCTCCCTGCGCCGGTCACCACGGCCGTGCGCTGCCGGCTCACGGGAGACCTGCCCCGGGCACGTCGACCTCGCAGGCCAACAGGGCCGCGTCCGTCGAGGTCGCCTGGTCCACCGCGAACAACGGCGGCGCGCAGCACAGGTAGAGCGTCTTGCGGTCCTCGCCACCGAGGGCCGGTGCGTAGACGCTCAGGTCGCCGGTGTCGACCTTCTCCACGATCTCGCCCCCCTCTCGCACCCGGTAGGCGCCGCCGCTCTTGGCGCAGCCGACCCACAGGCACCCCTCGGCATCGAGGCACATGCCGTCGGGCAGGATCGACAGCGAGTCGGCGACCGTGCGCAGGTCGTCGGACTCGGCCGGCTCGGCGAGCTGCGCCCACACCCGCCGGTTGGCGAGCGAACCGTCGGGCTCGATGTCGAACGCCGAGATGCGCCCGGCGAAGGTCTCGGCCAACAGGAAGGTGCGCCCGTCCGGGGTGATGCAGGAGCCGTTGGGGCAGATGACGACGTCCTTGGCCGCGATGTGCACGGACCCGTCGGGGTCGACCCGGGCCACGTTGGTGGGCCCGAGGCCCGCGGGCTCGCCGAAGTCGCCGATATAGGCGCGGCCGTTGCCGTCCACGACCATGTCGTTGGCGGGCGTCGAGCCCACCGGCTGGAGGTCGGCGGCCTCGGACAGCTCGCCGCCTTCGAGCCGCAGGAGCTTGCGGTCCAGCATCGACACGATCAGCAGGCGGCCTTCGGCGTCCCACCCGAGGCCGGACGGCTGCTGGGGCACCTCGGCGACGGTCTCGTAGGAACCGTCCGGCGCGAACGCCAGCACCCGATGGGTGTAGAAGTCCGAGGCGTACAGCCTGCCGTCACGCCAACGAGGGCCTTCGAGCAGGCTGAACCCCTTGGCGAGAAGCGTGACTTGTCGTGACATGGGCACCTCACGTCGGGCCGGTGTTCCGTGCACCGGCGGGGCCGGGCCGTTGCGTGACGCGTCGGAGCGCCACTCGCTCGACTCTACCTAGTCGGAACTATTCCTCTCAATAGTGTCGGGCAAGAAACCGGGAGCGGCAGCGCTGATCGGTGCCGAGCGAAGCGTGTCCGGTAGGTAAAGTTCCGCATTCCATCCCCGTCCCGCCCGGAGGAATCGGTGAAGGTCGTCGGCTACGCAGATCCGCTCTCCATCGAGCAGGGCGGGACGATCAGCTTCATGGTCAGTGCGGCGACGCCGCGCTACACCGCGGCGCTCGTGCGGTTGCTCCACGGCGACACCAACCCGATGGGCCCCGGCTTGAAGGCGACGCCGATCAGCAGCGATATCGACGGGGAGCACCCCGGGCGCCTTCAGCGGCTGAACACCGGTTCCTTCCTCCGCGTGCCGACCGGCACCGGCTTCCCGCTCGCGGACAGCTTCACCGTCCAACTGTGGATCCGGCCCACCACGCCCGATCGCGCCGCCCAGACGTTGTTCGCCCGCCGCTCGACCGACGGGCAGACCGGCGTCGCCCTCCGCCTCGACGACAGCCGACTCGTGCTCACCGTCGGGACGTCGCGGCTGGTGCTCGACGAGCCGCTGCGCGACCGCACCTGGTACGCCGTCACCGCCTCGTTCGACGCGGCGTGCCGGGAAGGCCGCATCCACGTCGAGCAGGCGGATGCCTCCGCGCACGCCGTCCGCGCCACCACCGTGGGGCGTCTCGATCGCGTGGTCGCCGTCGAGGGCGCCGACATCACCCTGGGCGCCGAGCCACGGCTCGTCGACGGCGAGCAGGTGATCGCCGGCCGCTACAACGGCAAGATCGACGGGCCCCGCCTGTTCGGGCGGGCGCTCGCCCCGGAGCGCCGCTTGCGTCCGGGGCACGAGCCTTCGGCACCGGACGACGCAGGCCTCATCGCCCACTGGGACTTCTCGATCGGCATTCCGACGAGCACCGTCACCGATCGCAGCGGCCACGGCCACCACGGCGTCGTCGTCAACAAGCCGACCCGGGGCGTGACCGGCTGGAACTGGGACGGCTCCGAAACGGCGTGGCCGCACGCAACCGAGCAGTACGGCGCCGTCCACTTCCACGACGACGACCTCGACGACGCGGGCTGGCCGCCCTCGTTGACGTGGCGAGTTCCCGACGACCTCCCCAGCGGCGTGTACGCCGTCCACCTGGCGACGGAGGACGCGGAGGACTACGTGTGGTTCGCCGTACGGCCCAAGCGAGGGCGGCCCACTGCGCGCATCGCCTTCCTCATGCCGACGTTCAGCTACCTCGCCTACGCCGACCAACACCTGCTCGAAGGCGCGCTCATGCGGGGCATCGGCGCCACCGGCAGCGCGGCGGCGGCCTACCCGTCGACGCCGCAGGACACGTACATCCTGGCCAACCGGCTGAACAGCACCTACGACACCCACACCGACGGCTCGGGCGTCTGCTACGCCTCGCGCCGGCGGCCTTTGGTGAACCAGCGCCCGAAGTTCCACTCCCCCACCCTCAACGAGGGCGAAGGCACGCCGCACCAGTTCAACGCCGACTTGTGCCTGGTGGACTGGCTGCACGAGCAGGGCTACGAGGTCGACGTCGTCACCGACGAAGACCTCCACCTCGAAGGACGGTCGCTGCTGGCGCCCTACCGCGTCGTGCTGACCGGCTCGCACCACGAGTACTGGTCGCAGAAGATGATCGACGGCGCCCAGGCCTACCTGCGCGACGGCGGGCGGCTGATGTACCTCG
>JAHWLA010000144.1 GCA_019347595.1 Actinomycetota bacterium | reverse complement strand
AAGAACTACTTCTATCCGGACATGCCGAAGGACTACCAGATCAGCCAGTACGACGAGCCCATCAACGTCGACGGCCGGCTGGAGCTCCCCGACGGCAGCGTGGTCGGCATCGAGCGCGCCCACCTCGAAGAGGACACCGGCAAGACCACCCACCTGGGCGCCACCGGCCGCATCCACGGCGCCGACGAGAGCCTGGTCGACTACAACCGGGCGGGCGTTCCGCTCGTCGAGATCGTGAGTCGCCCCGACATCCGCAGCGCCGAGCAGGCCCGCGCCTACGTCAGCGAGCTGCGTTCGATCCTGGTCGCCACCGGCGCGTCGGACGGGAAGATGGAGGAAGGCAGCCTGCGGGTCGACGCCAACGTCTCCATGCGCCCCGGCCCCGACGCCCCCTTCGGCACCCGCTGCGAGATCAAGAACCTCAACTCGCTGCGCTCGCTCGGCCGCGCCATCGAGTACGAGGCGGCCCGCCAGGTGCAACTGCTCGAAGCCGGCGAGCGGATCACCCAGGAGACCCGGCACTGGAACGAGGGCGAGGGACGCACCGTCGGCGGCCGGTCGAAGGAAGAGGCCTACGACTACCGCTACTTCCCCGAGCCCGACCTGGTGCCGGTGGCCCCCGACGACCAGTGGATCGAGTCGGTGCGCAAGGCCCTCCCCGTCCTGCCCGCCGCCCGCCGGAAGCGCTTGGCCGACGCGGCGGGCACCACGCCGGCCGACGTGGCCACCGTGGTCGAGCTCGACCTCGACAACCTCGTGCTGGGCGCCATCGCCGCGGGGGCCGACGCCAAGCTGGCCGTCAACCGGGCGGCCAACGAGGTGGCGTCCAACCTCGAAGGCGTCCGCAACCTCAGCCCCGACATCTTCACCCGCCTGCTCAAGATGGAGGCCGACGGCAAGCTCACCGCCACCCAGTCGAAGCAGGTCCTCGCCACCCTTCTCGCCGAGGGCGGCGATCCCGAGGCGGTGGCCGAGGCTCGCGGCTTCGAGGCCATGGCGGGCGACGAGCTGGCGACCGCGGTCGACGGCATCATCGCCGCCAGCCCGGCCGAGTGGCAGCGGTTCAAGGAAGGCGACCAGAAGGTCACCGGCTTCTTCGTGGGCCAGGTCATGAGGGCCACCGGCGGCAAGGCCGACGGCAAGGCGGTCACCGAGCTCCTGCGCCAACGGGCCGCGGACCTGGACTAGCCCGTTCGACCTAGTCCGATTCGGGAATAGCCTCGGCACACGAAAACCAATCCCGGTCGCGCGGACGGGGGGTCGACGCGTGCCCGGGCTCGGCAAGGGAGCCCGCATGTCGCCAGTGCCGTCGTACCGCCGCCGTGGGCTCTCCGTCGCCGCCGCGGTAGCCCTCGCGCTCGTGGTCCTGACGCCCACCACGAGAGCCTCGGCCCCCCACGCGCCCGACCGCGCCACCACCCACGTCGCTACGGGATGGGACCTGATCAAGTTCCCGCTTCCCCAGCCCGTCTGCGACGGCGTCGGCTTCCGCTTCTCCCCCTACTTCGACCGCACCGACTGCGGGTTCGTGGACTTCAACGTGTCGGGCACCACGCCCGACTCGACTGTCGAGGTCGGGTTCTTCGCCGAGGACGGCAGCGAGGTCGCCCGGGTCGATGCCTTCTGGCGAACCGACATCGACATGTGGGAAGCCCTCGTCACCCCGGAGGCCGACTGGCCGGGCGGCAACATCACCATGCGGACGTTCACCGACGGCGAGGACGAGCCGGGCGGCGAGCACACCTTCTTCCACAACAAGCTGGGCGCCACGCTCACGGCCACGCCGAAGAGCGACGGGTCGCCGTACCAGCCGGGCGAGGACATCCCTGTTACCGGGACGATGTTCGAGCAGGACTCCAACGGCACAATCGTGGTGGAGACGGCGGTTGCCGCCACCTACCACCTGCGCGTCGGCGACACCGTGCTCGGCCCCTTCATCGCCGACGACGGCGAGGCGGGCCGTATCGATCGCATTGTTCCCGGCTCCGCCACCGCGGGCCTGACGGCAGGCCCTGAGACCGACTTCCGCCGCACCATCGCCGTGGAAGTCGTCGACGCCGCCTACGACGACCTGGTCAGCGGGGCATGGGCTGCGTCCCGCGCCGCCGCCGCCTCCGTCCGCCTCCGGACGGTGCCCGACTCGCTCGTGCTGGAGAACAGCTTCACCTCGTCGGTCGGCTGGGTGAAGCCGGGCGACACCTACCCGTTCCGCATCCTCGTCAGGAACCCGACGGACGAGGCGGCGACCGGCATCACCGTCACCGTCCCGGCCGTCGACGGCACCACGTTCACCGCCACCGCGCCCAGCGCGGGGGCCGCCGACATGACGGGCGGCGCCATCACATGGTCGATCCCCACCCTGGCGGCCGCCACCGCCGACGCGGGCACCACCGCCACGCTCGTGGTGGAGGCGCGGGCCGACACCACCACCCAGGACCCGCAGATCGTCTGGAAAAACCTCTCCACCACGGCAACGCTGAACGCCACCGGCGACCCGACCACGACCGCCACCAGCCACGGCCCCAAGGTCATCCCGCCCGAGGGCAACTTCGGCACCGCCCGCTACGGCGACCGCCCGTTCCCCGTGGTGCCGGTCGACTACCACGACTTCAAGCACGCCGCCGAGCACACCGGCCAACGCCTCGACGAGGTCATCAACGCGCCCGACTACCCGGGGTCCACCTACAACCTCTTCCAGGAGATGTCCTACGGGCAGCTTCACCCGCACGGCACCGTGCCGTCCGCATCCATCGCCAGCGCCCCGTGGGACGCCGCCCTCTACAACGGCGGGTACCGCTTCTCCGACCTGGAGCCGCAAGGGACGTGCCACGGGGTGACGTTCAGCGACGCGCCCAACACGCTCAACGCCGAGCGCATCAGCGGCGGCTGGTACCAGCTCCCCGGCACCCGCGACTACTACGGCGACGACGGCGTCGTCACCGCGATCACACCGGCCAGCGACATCGACGACGCGTGCGGGCCGACAGCCAAGGCCGTGTGGGACGCCGCCCACATCGCCGATCCGGAGATCGACTACTCCGACTACGACACCGACAAGGACGGCGTTGTCGACTTCTTCATGATGGTGTTCCAGGGCGAGGGCGGCAACGGCGTGTCGCAGACGAGCGTGCCGCCCTACGACAACATCTGGCCGCACTCGTCCAGCCTGGAGTTCGCCTACACCGACCCCGCCACCGGCCTCAAGGGCTACGTCTCCGACGACCAGTTGAAGGACCACCAGGGCAGGCCGCTGTACTACACCGACACCGAGCGCATGGAGATGACGACGACCCCGACCGAGTGGCCTGTCCAGGTCCGGGTCGGTCCCTACAACGTCAACCCCGAGTCGGCCATCGACCACGCCAGCGTCATCTCGCACGAGTACGGCCACTCGTTGGGCCTGCCCGACTTCTACTACTCGGACGGCATCCCGTTCGTCGACGAGCACGAGGCCTACGGCACCTGGAACCTCATGGCGAGCGACTACTCGCAGCACATGGACCTCTACGGCCGCCAGGAGCTCGGCTGGGTGGTGCCGCGCGTGCTACCGCCCGACTCCACCACGACCGTCGAAGGCTGGGGCGAGACCAAGGCCGACACCGACCGGATCGACTGGGTGCAACCGGACGGCACGCCGTACGCACTCACCGGGCCGGGGGTCGACAACGGCGAGGCCTACGTGGCCCGCCTGCCCGGGCGCACGCTCGTAACCCAGGAGCACCTCGACACCGCCGAGCCGGGCAATGTGCAGGCCTGGTGGTCGGGCTCGGGCAACGACTTCGGCTGCCCGCCCGCAGGCGGCCACAACCTCGACATCGACCTGCCCGCGCTGGCCGACCTCCCACCCGACACCCCGGTGACAGTGACGCTGAAGTCGGGTTGGGACATCGAGTGGGACTACGACTACGGCTACGTGATGACGTCGACCGACGGCGGCCGCACGTATCGGTCGCATCCCTCCAACAACGGCTACACCACCGACGAGAACCCCAATAACAGCTCGTGCCAGGGCCAGTACGGCAACGGCATCACCGGTTCGAGCGGGTCGTGGAAGAACGGCACCGAGGAGGCCGACCGCAGCCCCGCCGTCGACGACTACCCCTCGATGGAGTTCGTGGACGACGCCTTCGATCTCGAGGGCGTGGCGGGCGAGGACGCCGTCCTGCGCTTCTCCTACACCACCGACGTCGGCCTGGCACGGCCCGGCTGGTACGTCGACAACGTCACCGTCACGGCGGGCGGCACCGTCATCTACGACAACGACTTCGACACCACGCCCGACGACGAAGCGGTCTACAACGGTGGCTGCGAAGACGACGGCTTCCGGGTGGCGGCGCGCTGCACGGCCGGGTGGCAGACGGTGTCGGCCGCCATTCCCAGCACGGCCGATCACGCCTACTACCTCGAACTGCGGGATCGCACCGGCTTCGACTTCGACGGCCGGGGCCAAGCCGACCGAGGCGACATCACGTGGGCGCCCGGCCTATCGCTGGGATACACCGACGAGGCCCGCGGCTACGGCAACAACGGGTATCCCGACCCGCCCCGGCAGCACATCCTCGACGCCAACCCGGTGCCCGGCGACCGGGCGCCCGAGCTCGACGACGCCGCCTTCCGCGCCTCGGACGTGGCCACGTTCAGCGACGCGGGCGACGGCCACGTCGACAACTACGAGGACGCGTCGCGCGAAGACGGGTTCTGGCGCTTCGACTACGACTGCCTGGGCTTCGAGATCCTGTCGATGACAGGCGACGACGTGGGACCGTCGGCCACGCCCGGCAACCTGGCCGCCGACGTCCGCTTCAGCACGGGGCCGGGCTGCGGCCCCTTCGACTACGGCTACGGCGCCGAAGTAGCCAACGCCGCGCCCACGGCGGTGGCGACGGCGAAGCCCGCCCGCATCGGCACCGGTGGCCGCGTCACCCTCGACGCCAGTGCCTCGTCCGACGACCGGCAGGCCTCGGAAGAACTGGCCTACCGCTGGGATGTCGACGGCGACGGCGACTACGAACTCGTTGGCCGGGAGGTCACACACCGCTACGACACCGCCGGCGTCTACAACGCCACCGTCGAGGTCCGCGACGCCGAGGGCCTGACCGACACGGCATCGACGACCGTGACCGTCATGGGCCGCGACGACGAGCGCGGCCGAAGTGCCGACGACACGCCCGACTGCGGCGAGTGCGGGGCGTACTGGTTGGCGGCCGCCGACGGCGGCGTCTTCGCCTTCGGCGAGGCGCCGTACCTCGGGTCGCTCGGAGGTGCGTCGCTCAACGCGCCGATCATGGGCATGGCGGCACATCCCGCCCGCGACGGCTACTGGCTGGCGGGGGCCGACGGCGGCGTGTTCGCCTTCGGCGACGCCGAGTTCCACGGCTCGCTGGCGGCCACGGACCTGAACAGCCCGGTGGCGGGGATCGTCCCGACGCCGAGCGGCGACGGCTACTGGCTGGTGGCGGAGGACGGCGGCGTCTTCGCCTTCGGCGACGCGCCGTATCTCGGGTCGCTCGGCGGGGTTTCGCTCAACGCGCCGATCACAGCCATGGCCGCCGAGGGCGACGACGGCTACTGGCTGGTCTCCCGCGACGGGGGCGTGTTCGCCTTCGGCGACGCCGAGTTCCGCGGCTCGTTGGCGGGCACGCCGCTGAACCGGTCGATCTCCGGCATGGCGGCCACCGGGGCGGGCGACGGCTACTGGCTCAACGGCGGCGACGGCGGTGTCTTCGCCTTCCGCGCCGCGGCGTACCGTGGCGGCATGGCGGGCGAGCCGCTGGCCGCGCCCGTCGTCGGCATGGCGGCGACGCCCACCGACGAGGGCTACTGGCTGGTGTCGAGCGACGGCGGCGTGTTCGCGCTGGGCGACGCGGGGTACCGCGGCTCGGCCACCGGTGCGGTGCTCAACGGGCTCGTAGTGGCCGTTGTCCCGGCGTCGCCGTAGCATCGAGTCCATGCGTGGGGGGCTGAACGTCAAAGCAATCGTCGTGGCCGTGTCCGTCCTCGTCGCCGCGTGCGGCGGCGGGGGAGCCGACAAGGCTGCTACCACCGGGGACACGCAACCGGGGGAGGAGACCACCACTCTCCCGCCCGGGGCCGACGCCGAGGCGCAAGCCGGCGGCGGTGAGGTGTCTGCCGGTGGGGGCGCGGCGGCGGGCGGCACCGCCACCACCAAGCCCGGCGCCGCCGCGTCGTCGGGGAGCAGCGGCGGCACGTCGTCGGGCGGCGGCGGGGGCAGCACGGCCACCGCGACGCCCGGCAAGGGCGGCTCGGCGGTCGCCGCGGGCAAGTCGGCCAAGGCCGGTCGCTACACGTTCAACCGAACAGGCAAGCGGACAATCCCCGGCATCGGCGACCAGAGCCTCAACGGCCCGGGCACGCTGACCGTCGACCCGCCGACCGGCAGCGACCAGCGGACGTTCTTGAGCTACAACCAGTACGACAGCACCGAGCAGACCGTTCGCTACGGGGCCGATCGGGTCGAGCTCGTGCACCTGAAGCTCGAGACCCAAGCGGGCACATTCGAGTTCCGTCCGTCGCCGCCCGTGCTGTTCGCGCCCGATCCTGTCAAGGTCGGCGCCACATGGGCGTGGAAGATGACATCGACGGACAACCGGCTGACGCTCGACAGCACCTTCAAGGCCGTGCGCACCGAGAACCAGAGCGTCGGCGGCGAGTCGGTCGCCACGTCGGTCGTCGAGGGCACCATCAACCTCAGCGGCTTCCTGACCGGCACCATCCGGCAGACGTTGTGGGCGTCGGACCGTTACCGCCTCATCGTGCGTCTCGATGAGACCAGCGACCTCAGCGGCGTGCAGTCTCAATCGAGCAGCGTGCTGGCTTCGACTAATCCCGCGTAGTTCCGGGCGGTTTGCTCCTCCGCGCGGCCGGGAACATTCCCGGCATCGCATTCAGCCAGTGATTGCAAGGGTTTTTCGGCCCGCTGCGATCACCAGAACGGAGGAGCGACACCATGAGCACGAGGCCTGGCGTCACGCGCCAGGGGGGCGTCGGAGCAATCAGCTTGGGGCTGCTGCTGGTCCTCTCGGGAGTGTGGACGTCGGGCGCGGTGGGCGCTCCCGACAAGGAGCCGGACACGACGCCGAACGACCATCCGTCGGGCAAGGACAAGTCGGAGGAGCCCGGCGGATCGGGCACGCAGGGCAAGTCGACGTCGGACCCCGACGGCATGAGCAACGGCGGCGCCGACAAGCCCGGCGGCAGCGGCGGCTTCGACGCCGACAAGGACGGCAACAACGGCTGCGGCAACGACGACGACTTCGAGGACGACAACAACGGC
>JAHWLA010000143.1 GCA_019347595.1 Actinomycetota bacterium | reverse complement strand
TTCCTCGACATCCCGCTCGACGTGATCTTCGGGTCGGCGGAGGCCGACGTGCCGGCGGTCGGTTCGGCACCCGCGGCGCGACGGGCCGAGCCCGACCCCGACGTGGTGGCGCAGGCGGCCGCGTTGGTGGCGGGGGCAGAGCGGCCGGCGCTGGTGGCAGGCAGCGACGTGTGGTGGGGCGGCGCCTGGGAGTCGCTGCGCCGGTGCGTCGAGGAGCTGCGGGTGCCGACGTTCGTCAACGGCCTGGGGCGGGGCTGCCTGCCCGCCGACCATGAGCTGGCGTTCGCCCGCACGCGAGGTGCGTTGAAAGAAGCCGACGTCGTCGTCGTGGTGGGAACGCCGCTCGACTTCCGGCTGTCGTTCGGGTCGTTCGGTGAGGCGCAGGTCGTGCACATCGTCGACAGCGACGACCAGCGGCCGGGCCATGTGGCGCCCGCCGTCGCGCCCGCCGGCGACCTGGCCGCGATTCTGGACGGGATGGCGACGTGGTCGGGTGGCGACCGTCGTGACCACGAGCGGTGGATCGCCCGGCTGCGGGACGAGGAGACGGCCAAGCGGGCAGGCGAGCAGGTGGAGCTGTCGAGCGATGCCGACCCGATCCACCCGGCCCGCATCTACGGCGAGCTGCGGTCCCGCCTGGCTCGGAATGCGGTCGTCATCGGTGACGGCGGCGACTTCGTGTCGTACGCCGGGAAGCAGGTCGACTCCTACGAGCCCGGGTGCTGGCTCGATCCGGGACCGCTGGGTTGCCTCGGGACGGGGCTCGGGTATGCGATGGCAGCCCGGGTGGCGCACCCCGATCGGCAGGTCGTGCTGCTGCTGGGCGACGGAGCGGCGGGGTTCAGCCTCATGGACGTCGACACCCTGGTGCGCCACGGGCTGCCGGTCGTGATGGTGGTCGGGAACAACGGCATCTG
The DNA here is from genome assembly GCA_019347595.1 of Actinomycetota bacterium. Lineage (GTDB taxonomy): Bacteria > Actinomycetota > Acidimicrobiia > Acidimicrobiales > JAHWLA01 > JAHWLA01. The sequence continues at coordinate 6,397 of JAHWLA010000143.1, read as the reverse complement.
GGGGCTGGAGAAACATCCCATGCAGATGATCTACGGCTACGACGTGGCGTGCGACCTGCAACCGGCCACGCGGTACGACGAGGTGGTGAAGGCGTTGGGCGGGGCGGGAGAGACCGTGGAGCGGCCCGCCGACATCGGCCCGGCGCTGGACCGGGCGTTCGCCTCGGGCGTGCCCTACCTCGTCAACGTCCTCACCGACCCGGCCAACATGTACCCCCGATCGTCAAACCTGGCGTAACCGAGAGGTAGTCGCAGGGCGGCTGGCGAAGAGGCCATGACTGAGTAGGCGCGTGCCGATGGCGGGCTCGGTCACAAGAGGGGGAAAACGATGTATCGAATGCTTCGTTTCGCGCTGCTAGCGGTCATGGTTGGAATGCTGGGGCTCGGCACTGCGCTGCCTGCGCAGTCCCTGAATCCCGATGTCTGGTCGTGGGTCGTCTCCTGTGCCGACTCGACGCCTACGACCTCGGACAGCACAGGCGGCATTGCCACAACCATGCCGAGCGGCGTCTACGCCGTAACGGTCGAGGGCGCTTGTCTCCACACGCCGGCGACGTTGCAGGACTTGAACGTCGGCACGCCGTGCGCACTACCGGGGGTGGGTCCCGTTCCATGCACCACCGTGACAACAGTTCACAACGTGCCCGGCGCAGCGTGCTCGATGGTCACCACGGCACAGACCATTGTGTGGCCGTGCATCCCCGCCGTCGGTGAGAGCACCTGCGTCTATACCGTCACAGTGAACGGACAGTGCCTGACGCGCGGGACGGTGGGGCTGGTCAACCATCTTGCGTTGACGCCCATGAGTGCGAAGTTCGAAGACAACATCTACGAGGACAACACCGGCTTCTTCGTGGTGACAGCCAAGCTGACCGCGCTGTAACCGCCGTTCTGGTCCGGGGATCCCGCAACATGTTGCGGGATTCCCGGACCAGAACGAGCTAGTGGGCCTTCTTCAGGAAGCGGTCGACCTCGACGATCACGCGGGTGATCTTCCCCGCCGCGACGAGGCCCTGCGCGTCGCTCACCGACACGGTGAACACCAGCCGCCGCCCCTGCACTTTCTCCAACGCGGCCTCGGCTGTCACGGCGCCGCCCACGGCGGTCGGCGCCAGGTGGTCGAGCTGCACGCGCATGCCAACCGTGGTCTGGCCGGCCTCGAGCTGGCCGGACACCGCCTCGCACGTCGCCTCCTCGCACAGGGCGACCACCCGCGGCGTCGCCAGCACCGGTACCTGGCCGGATCGCAGGGCGACCGCGGTGTCCGCCTCGGCGACGGTCATGGTGGCTCGACCGGCCAGTCCTGTACGCAAGGGCACGGCGGTACGATACGGCTGCCTGCCGGCGGCAGGCGAAACGTTCGGAGGCCAGGTGCTCGACCAGTCACTCATCCAGCGGGTCCTCGGCGACGCGCTCCGGCGCGGCGGCGACTTCGCCGAAGTGTTCGTGGAGGACCGCCGGGCGTCGTCCGCCCGCCTCGACGACGGCCGTGTCGAGGAGCTCACGTCCGGCCGCGACCGCGGCGCCGGCATCCGGGTGGTGGTCGGCGACACCACCGGCTTCGCTCACACCGCCGACCTGTCGGAGGCAGGCCTGCGGGCGGCGGCCGAAGCGGCGGGGGCGGCGGCGCGGGGCGGCGGTGGCGGCGTGCGCGAGATCGCGCTCACACGACAGCACACCACCAGGGCCTACGAGCCGGCCGTGCTCCCCGAGACCGTGGAGAAGGCGCGCAAGGTGGAGCTCCTCGAGCGGGCAAACGAGTCCGCCCGCGCCACCGGCGACGCCATTGTCCAAGTGAGCGCCGGTTACGCCGATGTCCACCGGCGCATCCTCGTCTCCAACTCCGACGGGCTGCTGGCCGAGGACGACGCAGTGCGGACCCGCTTTGTGGTGTCCACCGTTGCGAACGGCGACACCGGCATGCAGACGGGCTTCGAGAGCAGCGGGCACACCATGGGCTTCGAGCTGTTCGACGAGCTCGATGTCGAGGAGCTGGCTGCCAAGGCCGCCCGCCGGGCGCTCACCAAGCTGCGGGCTCGTCCGGCGCCCAGCGGAGTCCTGCCCGTTGTCATCGGGGCGGGCCGCGGCGCCGTGCTGTTCCACGAGGCGTGCGGCCACGGGTTCGAGGCCGACGCCATCGAGAAGCAGGCGTCCACCTATGCGGGCAAGGTCGGCCGGCAGGTCGCCGCCCCCACCGTCACCCTGGTCGACGACGGCACGCTCGGCCGCGAGTGGGGCACGTTCGCCATCGACGACGAGGGCCGTCCCGCCCAGCGAACGGTCCTCATCGAGAACGGTGTCCTCACCGACTACATGTGGGACTTCCTCCGGGCTCGCAAGGCCGGGCGCCCGTCGTCGGGGAACGGCCGACGCGAGACGTACCAGTCGCTGCCGATGGTGCGGATGACCAACACCTGCGTCCTCCCCGGCGACGAGGACCCCGAGGAGCTGGTGCGCCAGACGCCGCACGGCATCTACGTGGCCCAGATGGGCGGCGGCCAGGTGAACACGGCGACCGGCGACTTCGTGTTCGGGATGACCGAGGCCTACCTCATCGAGAACGGCGAGATCACCGACCCGTTGCGGGACGCCAACCTCATCGGCAACGGGCCCGAGGTGCTGCGCAACATCGACGCGGTGGCGTCCGACTTCGCCATGGCGGAAGGCGGCGGCATGTGCGGCAAGAACGGGCAGTCGGTGCCCGTCGGGATGGGCCAGCCCACCTTGCGCGTCTCGGGTGTGACCGTCGGCGGCACCGCGGCGTGAGCGGTCTTCTCGATCTCGTCACCCGCGTCGCCGGGTGGGCGCAGGAGGGCGAACAGGTCGAGGTGTACGCCATGCGCGGTCGCGAGACCGAGGTCGTGGTGTACGACGCCGACATCGAATCGCTGTCGTCGGCGACGTCGGCGGGGGTCGGCGTGCGGGTTGTACGCGATCACCGACAGGGGTTCGCCTACGCCGGGTCGCTCGACGACGACGTGGTGGCCGAGACGCTCGCCGAGGCGCGCGACAACGTGGCCTTCGGCACGCCCGACGAGTTCGTCGGGCTCGCGGAGCCCGACGGCATGGAGCCCGCCGCGCTCGACCTGTGGCGCGACGATCTCGAGGCGTTCCCAACCGAGCGCAAGATCGAGCTCGCCATGGAGCTCGAGCGCCGGGTGAAGGAGGGCGATCCCCGCATCCGCAGCATCAACTCGTCGGAGTACGGCGACGGCATGGTGGAGGCGGCCATCGCCACCAGCACCGGCATCCGCGCCGCCCACCGGCGGTCGTCGTGCTACCTGTCGGTCTACGCGCTGGCGGGCGACGAGGCGGAGACCCAGACGGGCGTCGGCTACTCGGTGGGGCGGGGGCCGTCCGACATCGAGGTGGAGGAGGCGGCAGCCGACGCCGTCGAGCGGGCCACACGGATGCTCGGGGCCAGGAAGCCGGCGTCGGCCCGCTTGCCCGTGGTGCTCGACACCCGGGTTACCGCCACGCTCCTGTCGATCCTGGCGGGCACCTTGAGCGGCGAGGCCGTCCTGAAGGGGCGCTCGCTGTTCGCCAACCGGGTGGGCGAACTCGTCGGCGCCCCGATGCTCGTGCTGACCGACGACCCCACCGACCCGGCCGCCTACGGGGCATCGACGTACGACGCCGAGGGGCTGGCGTGCCGGCGCAACCGCCTCATCTCCGAAGGGGTGCTCGAAGGCTTCCTCTACGACGCGTACTCGGGGCGGCGCACCGGCGTGCCGTCGACGGCGTCCGCCGTGCGCGCCGGCTTCAAGAGCGGGCCGGGTGTGGGCGCGAGGGCCTTGAGCCTGGAGCCGGGCGACCGGTCGCAGGCGGAGATCGCCGCGATGGTGGGCGAGGGGCTGCTGGTGCAGTCGATCAGCGGTGTGCACTCGGGGGTCAATCCGGTGAGCGGCGACTTCTCGGTGGGCGCCGAGGGCCTCATGATCCGGGGCGGTGCGTTCGCCGAGCCGGTTCGGGAGATCACGATCGCGTCGAGCATCCAGCGCATGCTCAAGGAAATCGTGGCCGTAGGCAACGATTTGGAGTGGCTGCCGTCGTCGGCAGCCGGCGTCACCGTCGCCATCGGCGAGATGAGCATGAGCGGCGCATGACGACGGGCTTGTCTGCCGGCTAGTCGATGCCCATTGTCCATGCGATCATCCTGGGGATCACCCAGGGCCTCTCGGAGTTCCTGCCCATCTCGTCGAGTGGGCATCTGGTGCTGGTCCCGTGGCTCTTCCAGTGGGAGGAGCTGGCGCAGAACCCGGATCTCAACCGCACCTTCGACGTGGCGCTGCACGTCGGCACGTTCGTGGGGGCGTTCGCCTACTTCTGGCCGGACATATGGCGGCTGGCCACGCAGAACCGGCGCATGGGGGTGCTGCTGCTGCTCTCCTCGGTGCCCGCCGGGGTGGTCGGCGTGCTGCTCGATTCCCTGGTGGAGGAGCAGTTCGCAGCCGTATGGCTGATCGGCGTCATGTTGATCGTGTTTGCGCTCGTGCTGCGGTGGGCCGACCGGTTGCCCGGCACCCGCTTCGAGGGCGAGTTCGGGCCGCGGGAGGCACTGCTGATGGGGGTGGCGCAGGCGTGTGCGCTTCAGCCCGGCGTGTCGCGGTCGGGGGCGACGATCTCTATGGGCCGGTGGCTGGGCTTCGGGCGGGACGCCGCGGCCCGGCTGTCGTTCCTCATGAGCCTCCCGATCATCGGCGGCGCGGGGTTCTACAAGGGGACCAAGGAGGTTGTGCTTGGCGACGGCATCCCGGCCGGCTTCGTCCCCGCGTTCGCATGGGGGATGGTGGCCGCCGGCCTCACCGGCTTCGTCGCCGTATGGGCGCTGCTGCGGCTGGTGCGCACCCGGTCGTTCGCTCCGTTCGTGACATACCGCATCGTCCTCGGCCTCGCCGTCATCGCCCTCGCCGCCTCCCCCTGGCGCTGATTTCGCAGTAATCCGGGTGTACACACGGACTACTGCGAAATCAGCGAGTGGACCGTGCGGAACAAGGTGGCCGGCGGCGTGCGCGACGTCACGCGAAGTATGCGCCACCCGATGCGCGTGGCGGCGAGGTCGCGCAGCCGGTCGCGATCGAACGCCGATCGCGTCCCGTGTGGCTGCCAGCCGTCTACCTCGATGCCGACGCGCTGCTCGGGCCACGCAAAATCGAGCACCAGCACCGTCGAGTCGACGACGAGTTGGTAGCCGACTTCGGGCGGTGCGAGGCCGGCCCGCCGCAGCCGCCGCAGCCACTGTGCCTCGAGGTGCGAATCGGCCTGCACCCGCTCCGCGATGACTCTGCGCAGTCGCCGGGTGCCCCACCGGGCGTCGTTGCGTTCGATGCACGTCGCCACGTCGTCCGGCGAGCACAACCGACGGACGGCGCAATCGTCCACCATGCGGACGAGCAGCGGGGTGCTGACGTCACGACGACCGGCGAGATCGAGAAGCGTGCGTGCGGGCGCGGTGGCGGGCAACCCTTGCGCCTCGGTGACGTCTTCGGGGTAGAGCGCCGTGGCGCGGTGGGCTATGACGCCCTGCAAGCGAGGCGTCGTCATGCCGAAGACGGTCACCTCGACCGCCCCGGCGCGCACTCCTGGGAAGCGATGCAAGCCTGCGGCCGCTCGGTGTGACGCCACGCCATCGACGGCGAGAACTGCTGCGGCAAGCCCCCGCCATATCGATGGCGGCGACCCTGCTGCTGCGTAGACGCCACGGCGTACCCGCACCAGACAGCCGTCGGCAACGAGCCAGGCGATCGCGTCATCACCCACACCGAGCTCGTGGAGCTGACCGGTCGTCACCAGGCCGTGTTGGCGGGTGGCGGCGGCCGCCACCTCGGCCCAGCTCACTCGTACGGGGAGGCGAGCGACAGCGTGACGACGCCCCGCGACAGCGCAAACGCCACCTTCGGCGCGTCGTCGGTTGTCACCGCCACCGTCACGACATCGGCGGTGACGTCGAGCACCATCGCCCCACTGGCGACGGCCTCCGTGGGCGAGCCGTCCACCGTCACCAGCACGTCGACCCGGTCGCCTCGTTGGAGCGACGGGTTGCCCGTCACCGCCGGGACGGCGAGCGCCCGCGCCCCCGCGGGCAACAGCGCCGCCACCCCCGTCGACCCCAACGGGGCGAACTTCGAGACGACCAGCGCCTCGCCCTCGACGAGCGGCACCCACACCGTCCGGCCCACCGGCGACCGCTCCAACTCCTCGACGGGCAACACGCCCGCGGGCAGCGACCGCCAGGCCACGTCGCCATCGGCGAGCACCGTCCCGAGCGGCATCGAGCGAGCGGCGACAGGGACCTCCACCATGGGGCCGAGGCGCCGCACCGACGCCGTGGCATCCCGCACCATCGCCGTGGTGGCCGAGGCGACGACGCCGGCCGTCAGCGCGACCAGGGCCCAGT
>JAHWLA010000142.1 GCA_019347595.1 Actinomycetota bacterium | reverse complement strand
TCGCACGGCGTCAGGCATGTGGGAGGCGAGCACGCAGACGGTGCGCGTGCTCGGAAACCTGTTCTCGCCCACTGGCGCCACCTCCTACTTCCGCCAGTTGACGGGCCGGGAGACGGGCCTGGAGCCGAGCGAGGACACGCCGCGGTTCCTGTCGCCGGTGGGGTTCGTGCGGGTGGCGGGCCATGCGGTGGAGAGCGGCTGGCGCGACGTGCTCGTGCTGCTGTTCCTGCTCAACATCTTCGTGGGGATCTTCAACATGATCCCGCTGCCGCCGTTCGACGGCGGACACGTGGCCGTGGCGACCTACGAGAAGATCCGTTCGCGGCCGGGGCGGCCGTACCGGGTGGACATGGCGAAGGTGATGCCGATCGCCTACCTCGTGTTCATGCTGCTGGTGACGCTGGGCGTGACGTCGCTGTACCTCGACATCGTCCGCCCCCCCGACAACCCCTTCCAGTAGCCCCTCGTTGCCGTTCTGGTCCGTAGATCCGGCGCTCCAGCGCCGGATCTACGGACCAGAAGCGTCGGGGGCGTCCTAGGCTGGGGGCGTGCAGGGTCCCAACCAGACGGCGGCGCGTCGTCGCAAGACGCGGCAGATCCGGGTCGGCGACGTGCTCGTCGGGGGCGACGCGCCGATCACCGTGCAGTCGATGACGATCACCAAGACGGCCGACGTCGACGGCACCCTCCAGCAGATCTACGCCCTGGCCGGTGCGGGCGCCGACATCGTGCGCTGCACCTGCAACGAGCAGGAGGCCGCGGAGGGACTGGCCCGCATCGTCCCCCGGTCGCCGGTGCCGATCATCGCCGACATCCATCACCAGTACCGCATGGCGCTCGCCGCGCTGGAGGCGGGCGTCCACGGGCTGCGCCTCAACCCCGGCAACATCCGCAAGCCCGAGCACATCAAGGCCGTGGCCCAGGAGTGCAAGGACCGGGGCGTGCCCATCCGCATCGGCGTGAACGCAGGCTCGCTCGACCCTCGCCTGTACGACAAGCACGGCGGGGCGACGCCCGAGGCCATGGTGGAGTCGGCGGAGACAGAGCTCGCCTACTTCGCCGAGGTGGGCTTCGACGACGTCAAGATCAGCGTGAAGGCGTCCAACGTCCCGCTGATGATCGAGGCCTACCGCATGCTGGCCGACGCCACCGACCACCCGCTGCACCTGGGCGTCACCGAAGCGGGGCCGCCGCCCGCCGGGCTCATCAAGGCGACCGCCGGCATGGCCACCCTGCTGGCCGAGGGCATCGGCGACACCATCCGCTACTCGCTCACCGCCGACCCCGTCGAAGAGGCGCGGGCAGGCCGCACACTGCTCGAAGCCATGGGCCTGCGGGAGCGCAAGACCATCGACCTCATCGCCTGCCCGTCGTGCGGCCGGGCGGAGATCGACGTCATCAAGGTCGCCAACGACGCCATGGCCGCCTTCGGCGATCGGGAGATCCCGTTGCAGGTGGCCGTCATGGGGTGCGTGGTCAACGGTCCCGGCGAGGCTCGCGACGCCGACCTCGGCATCGCCGCCGGGCGCAAGAAGGGCCACCTGTTCATCAAGGGCCAGAACGTCGCCGTGGTGCCCGAGGACGAGATGGTCGAGAGCCTGGTGCGCTACGCCGAGGCCATCCTCGAACAGGGCGCCGACGCCGTCCTGGCTGCGGCCGACCTCGAGCGGGCGCGACGGGAGGCGGAGAAGGACCGAGCGGCACTGCTCGAGGACAAAGGGGTCGACGCCAACGACAGCGAGGCGCGAGTCGACCTGATTCGCAAGACCGTGGGGGAGTAACCACACATGGAGATTCGGCCCGTCGGTGCCGACGAGCTGCCGCAGTTCGTCCGCGCCGACCATGCGGGGTTCGGCTTCGTCTCGACCGACGACAACGTCACCGACGCGCAGCAGTTCCTGGAGCTCGATCGCACGCTCGCCGTCTTCGACGGCGACGAGATCGTCGGCACGGCGGCGGCGTTCTCCTTCGAGGTCACGCTCCCCGGGCTGGCCACGCTCCCCGCGGCGGGCGTCACCTGGGTGTCGGTGCTGCCGACGCATCGCCGCCGCGGGGTGCTGCGCTCGCTCATGGTCCGCCAGCTCGACGACGTGGCGGCCCGCGGCGAGCCCCTGGCGATCCTCACGGCCAGCGAGGGCGGGATCTACGAGCGGTTCGGGTACGGCCCGGCCACCTTCAACTACGACATCGAGCTCGACCGCTCGCGAGTCGAGTTCCGTGACGTGTTGCCCGACGACGGCCGAGTCCGCATGGTCGACGCCGAGGCCGCCCGCAAGCTCCTGCCCCCGGTGTTCGACCAGGTGTGGCGGGCCCGGCCCGGCGACCACCGGCGCAACGACGGCTTCTGGGACTACTGGTTCCAGGACAAGCAGCAGTGGCGGGAAGGGATGAGCGCCCGCTTCTACGCCGTGCACGAGTCGGCGGCCGGCGAGGTCGACGGGTTCGTGGCCTACCGGCGCAAGACGGGGTGGGACACACACGGCAACCCCGACGGCGCGGCCAAGGTCGACGACCTCTTCGCCACCACGTGGACGGCGTACGCCGCCCTCTGGCGGCACGTGCTCGGTCTCGACCTGGTGCGCACGGTGACGGCGTGCGACCGCCCGGCCGACGACCCCCTGCGCTGGATGGTCACCGACCCTCGATCAGTCCGCGTGGTGGCGTGCAACGACGACCTGTGGGTGCGCGTGCTCGACGTGCCGCGAGCGCTGTCGGCTCGTTCGTACGAGACCCCCGGCCGGTTGGTCCTCCGGGTCGAGGACGCCCTGCGGCCGCAGACAGCCGGGTGCTACGTCCTCGACGGGGGCGTATGCAGCCCGACGAACGACGCCCCCGACCTGGTGCTCGACGTCGCCGTGCTGGGCTCGGTGTACCTGGGCGGCGCCCGCGTCGCCGACGTGGCGGCCGCGGGCCGCATCGAGGAGCGCACGCCCGGCGCGGTGGCGACGGCCGACGCCATGTTCCGCAGCCACCCCCTCCCCGCCAGCCAAACCGGCTTCTAACCCGCGAAGTGTGCGGAGTTGGGTCGCTCCGACGGCCCGAACTCCGCACACTTCCACTTGGGTAACCTCCGCCGCCATGGCCCAGCAGTCGATCCTCACCCCGCGCGCCACCGACTTCCCCAAGTGGTACCAGGACGTCGTAGCCAAGGCGGGCCTGGCCGAGAACGGCCCGGTGCGAGGGACGATGGTCATCCGGCCGTGGGCCTACGCCGTGTGGGAGCACGTGCAGGCCGCCCTCGACCGCCGCATCAAGGAGGCGGGCGCCGAGAACGCCTACTTCCCGCTGTTCATCCCCGAGGAGTACCTGCGCCGCGAAGCCGACCACGTCGAGGGCTTCAGCCCCGAGTTGGCGGTGGTGACCCACGGCGGGGGCAAGGAGTTGGAGGAGCCGGTGGTCGTCCGCCCCACCAGCGAGACGATCATCAACTCCTACTTCTCCAAGTGGGTGCAGAGCTACCGCGACCTGCCGCTGCTCATCAACCAGTGGGCCAACGTCGTGCGCTGGGAGCTGCGGCCCCGCCTCTTCCTGCGCACCACCGAGTTCCTGTGGCAGGAGGGGCACACCTGCCACGCCACCCAGGACGACGCCCGCGACTACTCCGTCCGCATCCTGCGCGAGGTCTACGAGGACACCATGGTCAACGTCCTCGGCATCCCCGTGCGGGTGGGGCGCAAGACGGCCCGGGAGCGGTTCGCGGGCGCCATCAACTCCTGGACGTGCGAGGGCGTCATGGGCGACGGCAAGGCGCTCCAGATGGGCACCAGCCACGAGCTGGGCCAGAACTTCGCCAAGGTGTTCGAGACGCTATACCTCGACGACAGCGGGAACCAGCAGCACGTGTGGCAGACGAGCTGGGGCGTTTCCACCCGCCTGATCGGCGCGCTGATCATGACCCACGGCGACGACAAAGGCCTGCGTCTGCCGCCCGCCGTGGCCCCCACCCAGGTCGTCGTGCTCCTCGTGCGCGACGAGGGGGGAGCGGGGGAGAAGGCGGCCGCCATCGCCGCCGAACTGAAAAGGCGCGGCGTCCGCGTCCACCTCGACACCCGCGTCGACACCAGCTTCGGGCGCCGGGCCGTCGACTGGGAGCTCAAGGGTGTGCCGGTCCGCATCGAGGTCGGCCCCCGCGACCTGGCCGAGGGCAAGGTCACCGTCGTCCGCCGCGACACCGGCGACAAGCAGCCCGGCCCGGTCGAGGGCGCCGCCGCCCGTGCCGCCGACCTCCTGGCCGAGGTCCAGGCGAGCCTGCTGGCCGAGGCCACTGCCCTCCGCGACAGCCGCACGGCGGACGTCGCACGTGCGGACGAAGCGTACGAAGCGGCACAAACCGGCTTCGCCCGGCTCCCCTGGGACGCCCTCGGCGACGACGGGGAGACGGAGTTGGCGCAGAAAGGCGTGAGCGTCCGGTGCCTCCAGGCGGCCGACGGCGGCCTCCCGCACGGCGAGGCCGAGCCGGGCACCGTCGCCTACCTCGCCCGGGCCTACTGACAGGGCCGAATCCGGGCCGACCGGCTATACTTTTCAACCTGCGTGGGCGGTTGCCCACGCTTTTGTTTGGGCCGGTCCTTGGAAGGAGGAGGTGGTGAGGTGGACCCCGCAGCACGCGTAACCCAACTGGTCGCCCCACTGCTGGCCGAGCAAGGGCTGGAGCTGTTCGACGTGGAGTTCAAGGCGGGGACGCTGCGGGTCAGCGTCGACCGCCCCGGGGGGATCGACCTCGACGCCATCGCCTCCGCCACCGAGCAGGTGTCCACGCTGCTCGACCGCGAGGACCCCGTCCCCGACCAGACCTACACGCTGGAGGTCAGCAGCCCCGGGGTCGAGCGACCCCTGCGCACGCCCGCCCATTTCCGCCGCTACGTCGGCACCACGGTGGCGGTGAAGACGACGCCCGATGTCGAGGGCGAACGTCGCATCCAGGGCCGTCTCGACGCCGCCGACGACGAGGGGATCACCGTCGACGGCCGCAGACTCGCTTACGGCGAGATCGAGCGCGCCCGCACCGTATTCGAGTGGGGCCCCGCCCCCAAGCCAACGTCAAAGAAGAAGAAGGCCGCCACGTCATGAAGGGCAACTTCGAGTTCCTCGAGGCACTGCAGCTCGTCGCGCGCGAGAAGAACATTTCGGTCGAGATCCTCCTCGACGCGCTCGCCAACGCGCTGGTCGCCGCCTACAAGCGCATGCCGAACGCCGCCGAGGAGGCGGTCGTGACCATCGATCCCGACACGATGGAGATCACCGTCTACGCCCAGGAGCTCGACGAGGACGGCAACGTCGTGCGCGAGTGGGACGACACGCCGGAGAACTTCGGCCGCATCGCCGCCCAGACGGCCAAGCAGGTGATCCTCCAGCGCATCCGCGAGGTCGAGCGCGACCAGAAGTACGAGGAGTACGCAGGCCGCGAGGGCGACATCGTGACCGGCATCATCCAGCAGAGCGACAACCGCTACACGCTGCTCGACTTGGGCAAGGTGGAGGCGCTGCTGCCTCAGGCCGAGCAGGTTCCCTACGAGCACTACGACCATGGCGCCCGCCTCAAGGCCTACATCGTCGAGGTGCGCAAGACCACCAAGGGGCCCCAGATCGTGGTGTCCCGCACCCACCCCGGCCTCATCAAGCGGCTGTTCGAGCTGGAGGTCCCCGAGATCGCCAGCAGCGTGGTGGAGATCAAGGCGTGCGCCCGCGAGCCAGGGCACCGCACCAAGATCGCCGTGTGGTCCAACGACCCCAACGTCGACCCCGTCGGGGCGTGCGTCGGGGCCCGGGGTGCGCGTGTCCGCATGGTCACCAATGAGCTGCGGGGCGAGAAGGTCGACATCGTCCCCTACTCGGAGGAGCCCACAGAGTTCGTGATGCGCGCCCTCCAGCCCGCCAAGGTGAAGGAGGTCCGCCTCGACGAGGAGACGGGCACCGCCACCGTGGTCGTGCACGACTACCAGCTCTCGCTGGCCATCGGGAAGGAAGGGCAGAACGCCCGCCTGGCGGCCCGCCTCACCGGCTGGCGCATCGACATCAAGAGCGAGACCCAGTTGGCCGACGAGGAAGCCGGCTTCACCGGCGAGGAGTGGGCCGAGGGCGAGTGGGTCACCGACGCCGCCACCGGGGAGATGGTGTGGCAGCCCGCGGAGGGCGGCGAGGCGTTGTCGGCCGAGGCGTGGTCGCACGGGGCCGACGAGCAGGACGAGGCCGAGGCGGCCGCCAAGGCCGCCAAGGCCGACGCCGACGCCGACGCCGAGGCAGCCGATGAGACGGCGGCGGGCACGCCCGACGACGGCGCCCTGGCCGACGAGCCGGTGGAACCGGCCCCCGCGGCCGATACCCTGGCTGTGGAAGCCGCGGTCACGGCCGCCGACGACGAGGCCGCCGAGGAAGCGGCTTCCGAGGAAGCGGCTTCCGAGGAAGCGGCCTCCGAACCGGCGGGCGAGGAGGCTCCGGCATAGCGCCGGTTCGCACCTGCATCGGCTGCCGGCGCATCGCTCCGGCCGACGAGTTGGTGCGGGTGGTGCGCACGCCCGACGGCGGCTTGGCCGTAGGGCGTGGGCTGCCAGGCCGCGGGGCCTGGCTGTGCGCGCGGTCGCCCGCGTGCATCGAGACAGCGAGCAGGCACAAAGCGTTCGGAAGGGCGCTGCGAGGGCACGTGTCGACCGAGGCGATCGACGCACTTCGTGCGCAAGTTGCCGAACGTGCGAGGATGGTGGGTCACCGCGACGTCGGGACCTAGAGAGGAATCAGCAGCACTTGCCGAAGAAGATCCGGGTGTACGAGCTCGCCAGAGAGCTCGGTTTGACCAACAAAGAGGCACTCGACCTGTGCCTCGACCTCGGCATCGGGGTGAAGTCGCATTCGTCGAGCATCGAGGATGCGCAGGCCGACCGCGCCCGGCGGAAGGCCGACCGTGAGGGACTTCGCCGCGAGGTGTCGCCCCCCGAGCCTGAGCCGGTCAAGAAGGCGGCCAAGAAGGCTGCCGCGCCCGCCGCGCCCGCCGCGCCTGCTGAACCCGCCGCACCCGCCGTCCCGAGTACGGGTGCGACGGAAACCGTCGCACCGGTACTCGAATCCGACCGGCCTGCGGCCGCGGCTCCCGCACCCGCACCGGAGACGGCGCCCGCCCCGGCCGCCGCCGAACCGCCGCCGGCACCCGCCGAGCCCCGCCCGGCCCCGCTGCCCTCCGGGCGCGACCCCCGTCTGATCACCAGCAGGCCCACGCCGCCCGAGGCGCCGCCGCGCCCGGCCGACGGCGACGGCGCTGCCCGCCCGGCTGCACCCCGACCCGCGGCGCCGTCGCAGCGCCCCGCGGCCGCATCGGCGACGCCGGGCGAGGC
>JAHWLA010000141.1 GCA_019347595.1 Actinomycetota bacterium | reverse complement strand
TGAGGTCCTCGGGGTGAGCGTGCAGCTGGAGTCCGAAGCGGCCTCCCTCGACGAGGCGGACCGGGCGGAGCTGCTCGAGGGCCTGGGGCTGGGCGAGGGCGCCCTGCCCCGGGTCATCCGTGCCGCCTACCAGCTGCTCGGGCGGCGGACGTTCCTGACCACCGGCGACAAGGAGTCGCGGGCGTGGACGTTCCGCGCCGGCGCCAAGGCGCCGGAGTGCGCTGGCGTGATCCACTCCGATCTCCAGCGCGGCTTCATCCGGGCCGAGGTCATCCACTGGGACGAGCTGCTGATGCTGGGTTCGTGGACAGCGGCCAAGGACGTCGGCCAGTTGCGCGTCGAGGGCAAGGACTACGAGGTCGTCGACGGCGACGTGCTCGAGATCCGCTTCAACGTCTAAGGCGCGTACGCATGTCCTGGCTCCTGCGCGAGGGGGAAGTGCTGGCGGCGCTGGAGGTGGCCGACTCGCGACACGCCCGCCAGCGAGGCTTGCTCGGGCGCGACGGGTTCGAGGGGGCGCTGCTGTTGTCGCCTGCCCGCTCGGTGCACACCGTCGGCATGCGGTTTGCTATCGACGTGGCCTACTGCGACGACACCATGCGGGTGCTGGAGACGGTGTCCATGCGGCCGGGCCGCGTCGGCATGCCGCGGCTGCGGGCGCGCTGCGTGATCGAGGCCGAGGCGGGCGCCTTCGAGCGGTGGTGCCTGCGTCCCGGCGACGAGCTGGAAGTGAAAGCATGACGGCTCGTTCTGGTCCGCAGATCCCGGGCCAGGGGCCCGGATCTGCGGACCAGAACGGCGGGTTGATGGTGGTGGGGACGCCGATCGGGAACCTGGGCGACCTCTCCCCCCGCGCCGTCGAGGCGCTGCGCACGGCCGACATCATCTGCTGCGAGGACACTCGCCGCACCCGCAAACTCCTCACCCATGTCGCCATCACCGGCTCGCGCCTGGTCGCCGTGCACGAGCACAACGAAGCCCAGCAGGCCGAGCGCGTGGTCGAGTGGGTGCGCGACGGCAAGTCGGTCGCCCTCGTCAGCGACGCGGGGATGCCCGCGGTATCTGACCCCGGCGCCCGCGTCGTCGCCGCCGTGACGGCGGCGCACCTACCGGTCGACGTGGTACCCGGCCCGTCCGCCGTCCTCGCCGCGCTCGTCGTCAGCGGCCTGCCCACCGAGCGCTTCGCCTTCGAGGGCTTCCTGCCGCGCAAGGGCCGCGAGCGGGCCGCCCGCCTGGCCGCCATCGCCGGCGACGACCGCACCACCGTCCTCTACGAAGCCCCCCAACGCGTCGCCGCCACCCTCGCCGACCTGGCCGCGGCGTGCGGCGGCGAGCGGCGGGTCGCCGTCGCACGCGAGCTCACCAAGCTGCACGAGGAGGTGCGTCGCGGCACCCTCGCCGACATCGACGTGGGCGAGCCGCGCGGCGAGTACGTCATCGTGCTCGACGGGGCACCGCCCCGCGCCCCGGCAACGCCGGCCGACGTCGAGGCCGCGTTGCGCCACCGCTTGGACGCGGGCGACGACAAGAAGGCGGCGGTCGCCGCCGTGGCCGCCGAGCTCGGCGTCCCCAAGCGCGACGTCTACGCCGCCGCGCTCACCCTGCGCTGACGGACGACGGCGGGACCAGTCCCGATGCGCACGCCACGCACACCTGCTTCTGCCGGTAGGACCGGAGGTTGTCGGTTCCCTCGCAGAACACACAGCGGACCTCGACCTTGCGGAGCTGGATCCCGCCGCCGTCCACCGAAATCTCCATCTCGTCGCCCGGTCGGATGCCGAACAGCCTGCGCATTTCCACGGGGAGCACGATCCGGCCGAGGTCGTCGACCTTCCTGGCTATCCCGGTTGCATTCATGCGCTGCACCCCCTTGACCGTCGGTACTGTAGGCCGGTGGCCCGCTTCTACGTCACCACGCCGATCTACTACGTCAACGACGCGCCGCACATCGGCCACGCCTACACGACGGTGATCGCGGACGCCATGGCGCGGTGGCACCGGCTGCTCGGCGACGACGTGTTCTTCCTCACCGGCACCGACGAGCACGGTCTGAAGGTGGCGCAGACGGCGGAGCAGAACGGCGTCACGCCCCAGGAGTGGACCGACCGCACCAGCGAACGGTTCAAGGAGGCGTGGTCGCTCCTCGACATCTCCTACGACGACTTCATCCGCACCACCGAGCCCCGCCACTACGCCGCGGTGCAGGCCTTCCTCCAGACGATCCACGACATCGGCGACATCGAGCTCGGCGTCTACGAGGGCCTCTACTGCGTGGCGTGCGAGGACTACTACACCGACGCCCAGGCGCCCGACGGGAACTGCCCGATCCACGGCAGGCCGCTCGACCTCCTCAAGGAGGAGAACTACTTCTTCAAGTTGAGCCGCTACGAGCAGCGCCTGCTCGACTGGTACGCCGCGCAACCCGACGCCGTCGTCCCGGAAGCGAAGCGCAACGAAGCGGTGGGCTTCATCAAGCAGGGCCTCCAGGACATCTCCATCACCCGCACGTCGCTCTCGTGGGGCGTGCCGGTCCCGTGGGACGACAAGCACGTGTTCTACGTCTGGTACGACGCGCTCATCAACTACTGCACCGCCATCGGCTACGGCGTCGACGCCGAGCGCTTCGCCACGTGGTGGCCGTCGGTGCACCACCTCATCGGCAAGGAGATCATCCGGTTCCACTGCGTGTGGTGGCCCGCCATGTGCATGGCCGCAGGCATCGACCCGCCGTCGCAGGTGCTCGTGCACGGCTGGCTGCTCGTCGGTGGCGAGAAGATGTCGAAGACCAAGCTCAACCAGATCGCCCCCGCGCAACTGGTCGACGAGTTCGGCGTCGACGCCTACCGCTACCACTTCCTCCGCGACCAGTCGTTCGGGCCCGACGGTGACTTTTCCTACGAGGGCATGGTGGCCCGCTACAACGCCGACCTGGCCAACAACTTCGGCAACCTGCTGTCGCGGGTCGCCACCGTGGTCGGCAAGAAGTGCGGCGGCATCGGACCCGCGCCGCGCGCCGACAGCCCGCTGGCCGACCTCGCTCGCGAGTCGTACGCCGCCGCCGCCGCCGCATGGGCGCGCACGGCGCCGAGCGACGCCCTCGACGCCGTGTGGCGGCTGATCCGCGAGACCAACGCCTTCCTCGAGGCCAACGAGCCGTGGAAGGCAGAGCCCGGTCCCGACGTCGACGCCGTGATGGGCGACGCCCTCGAGGCCTTGCGCGTCGTCGCCGTGCTGGCGTCGCCCGCCATGCCGCGCGTGTGCGACGAGCTGTGGCAGCGCATCGGCCTGTCGGGCTCGCCCTCGTCCGCCCGCCTGCCCGACGCCGCCGCATGGGGCGGCTACCCAGGAGGCCTGACGGTCACCAAGGGCGAGCCGCTCTTCCCGCGCAAGCAGGGCTGATGTGGGCCGATAGCCACTGCCACATCCCCTACGAGCGCCTCGACGAGCCGTCGGTCGTGATCGCCGCCGCCCACGACGCGGGCGTCGGCCGGCTCATCACCATCGGTACCGACGCCGCGCAGTCGGCCGCCGCCGTCGAGGTCGCCCGTAGGTTCGAGGGCGTGTGGGCGACCGTTGGCCTGCACCCCCACGACGCGGTGGACGGGGTGGCGTCGATCGTCCCGTTGTTGGAGAACACGGGCGACGAGGTGGTCGGCGTGGGGGAGTGCGGCCTCGACTACCACTACGACCACTCGCCCCGCGACGTGCAGCGGGCGGCCTTCGCCGAGCAGATCGCCCTCGCCCGCGAGCGCGGCTTGGCCCTCGTGGTCCACACGCGCGAGGCGTGGGACGACACCTTGTCGATCCTCGCCGCCGAGGGCACGCCCGAGCGCACGGTGTTCCACTGCTTTACCGGCGGGCCGGACGAAGCCCGTCGCTGCCTCGACCTCGGCGCCTACCTGTCGTTCTCCGGCATCGTCACCTTCAAGGCGGCCGACGACGTGCGCGGCGCGGCGGCGCTGTGCCCGCTCGACCGCCTGCTGGTGGAGACGGACTCGCCCTACCTCGCTCCCGTCCCGCACCGCGGCCGGGCCAACCAACCGGCGTTCCTGCCCTTCGTCGGCGCCGCAATAGCAGCCGCGAAGGGCGTCGTGGTGGACGCTGTGGAGGCCTCGACATGGGCGGCGACCGAGGCCTGCTTTGGCTTGCGGGGCCGCGCGGGGGCTCCTAGGGTCTCTGACTAGTCACTCCTGGCGAGTAGGTGTCCCCAAAGGAAGGGTGGAGTCCTGAGGACAACGAACGCTCGGAGGAGACGGCGCGTGGTCCCGCTCGTGCTCTGTGCGGGCCTGCTTTCCGTGCCGCTCCTCAGCACGCGTCTGGGTAGCGGACCGGCAGACACCTCGGTCGAGGTCGACGCCGGGTCCGCGGCTGCCGAATTGACGGCACGAACGGAGCCCGTACGGGCCAGCCGATCGGCGACCCCCGAGGTCCCGCCCGTCGGAGACGTGGAGCCGACGACCACGACGGTGGCCGTGACTGTTCCGCCCACCACGGCGGCGCCCACGACCACCACCACGAAGGTGAAGGTGCGGGCGGTGGTGTCGACCACCACGACGAAGCCCAAGCCGACCACGACGACGACCAAGCCGAAGCCGACCACCACGACCACGACGTCGCCCCCCCGCACGCAGACGGGCAAGGCTTCGTGGTACCAGACGACCGACGGCACGTGCGCCCACCGCACGCTGCCCTTCGGCACCATCGTGAAGGTGACCAACCTCGCCAACGGCCGGGCGGTGTCGTGCCGGGTGGCCGACCGCGGGCCGTACGTGGCGGGCCGCATCATCGACTTGGACCGCGAGGGCTTCGAGCAACTGGCCAGCGCGTCCACCGGGGTGATCGACGTCCGCATCGAGTGGTGACGCTGTCGCGCCGTGACGTGAGCGACCTGCTCGCCCGTCACGGCCTGCGCCCCAGTCGGGCGCTGGGCCAGAACTTCGTGGCCGATCCCAACACCGTGCGGCGCATCGCCCGCCTGGCGGACGTGGGGCCCGGTGACCGGGTGGTGGAGATCGGCGCCGGGCTCGGTTCGCTGACGCTGGCGCTGGCCGAGACCGGCGCCGCGGTGACGGCTGTCGAGCTCGACCGCTACGTCGTGCCGGTGTTGCGTTCCGTGGTGGCGGAGGCCGAGGCCGCCGTCTCCGTCGTCGAGGGCGACGCCATGGCGTTGGACTGGTCGGCCTTGTTGGGCGACGACCCGTGGACGCTCGTCGCCAACCTGCCCTACAACGTGGCCACGCCGCTCGTCCTCGAGCTGCTCGACGGCGTTCCGCAGATCACGCGCATGCTCGTCATGGTCCAGCGCGAGGTCGGCGAGCGGCTGGCCGCGGGCGTGGGCGACGAGGGCTACGGCGCGGTGTCGGTGAAGGTGGCGTACTGGGCGACGGCCAAGGTCGTCGGGCGGGTACCGCCGACCGTGTTCGTCCCCCAGCCGCGCGTCGAGTCGGCGTTGGTGTCCATCACGCGGCGGGCGGACGGCCCTGCGGTGGACGCCGATGCGGCCCGGTTGTTCGAGCTGGTGCGGGCGGGCTTCGGGCACCGGCGCAAGATGCTGCGTCGATCGTTGGCGGGCATGGTGGACGATGCCGTGTTCGCCTGCGCCGGCGTGCGTCCTGAGGCGCGTGCCGAGGAGCTCGACGTCGAGGCGTGGGGCAGGCTGGCGGCGTGCTCGTAAAGGCGTTCGCCAAGCTGACCCTGTCGTTGCGGGTGGTCGGCGTGCGCGACGACGGCTATCACTTCATCGACGCCGAGATGGTGACGCTCGACCTGTGCGACGACTTGTTGTTCTCCACGGGCGTGAACGACCTGCCCCCCGACAACCTGGTGTCGAAGGCGCTGGCTGCGGTGGGACGCCACGACGTGCACGTCGCCTTGACCAAGCGGATCCCGATGGGCGCGGGGCTGGGCGGCGGCTCCGCCGATGCGGCCGCCGTCCTGCGGTGGGCCGGCTGCGACGATGTCTCGGTGGCCGCGTCGCTCGGGGCGGACGTGCCGTTCTGCGTTGTAGGCGGGCGGGCGCGGGTGCGGGGGATCGGCGAGGTGGTCGAGCCGCTGCCGTTCGAGGAGTGCACCTTCACGTTGCTGACACCGCCGCTGCACGTCTCGACCCCCGCCGTGTACGCGGCGTGGGACCGGCTGGGCGGGCCGCACGCCGACGACGGCCCCAACGACTTGGAGCCTGCGGCCTTGGCCGTGGAGCCGCGGCTGGCCGAGTGGCGCGACCGCCTCGGTGACGCCACCGGGTGTAAACCGGTGCTCGCAGGCAGCGGCGGGACGTGGTTCGTGGAGGGTTTGTTTCCCGGGGAGGGCCGAGTGGTGACGAGGACCGTGCGATGACCGACAAGTGGGCGACGGCGTTCGAGGCGGCCGGGCCGATGGCGTTCTACGACGAGGTCATGCGGCCCGCCATCTTCGACCCGGTGGCGAGGGTGGTGCTCGACGACTTGGCACTGCGGCCGGGAGAGCGGCTGCTCGACGTGGCCACGGGGCCGGGCTCGCTGGCCCTCCCGGCCGCCGAGTTGCTCGGTCCTACGGGCCGGGTCACCGGGTGCGACATCAGCGCCGCCATGCTGGCGCTGGCAAAGGGCAAGGGACCGGTGCCGGACAGCGCGCCCATCACGTGGCTGGAGACGCCCGCCTGCCCGCTCGAAGGCGTGGCCGACGAGAGCCACGACGTGGCCACGTGCCAGCAGGGGTTGCAGTTCTTCCCCGACCGCGTGGGCGCCTTGCGGGAGATGCGCCGGGCGTTGGTGCCCGGTGGCCGCCTGGCGATTGCCGTGTGGTCGGCGATCGACGACTCGCCGTTGTTCGACGGGCTGGGCGAGGTCGTGCGCGACGTGTTCGGCGAGGAGCCCCGTAACCGTTACGCGTCGGGGCCGTGGGGCCTCCCGGATCCCGGGGCGCTGGCGGCGGCGGTGTCCGAGGCGGGCTTCCGTGACGTGCGCGTGGAGCGGCACACGATCGACGCCGTCTTCCCCGAGGGCCTCGCCGTCATGCTGCCCATGCTGAACCTGTCTCCCGTCGGCGACGAGACCGGCGAGGCCGACGAGGACCAGCGCCGACGGATCGACGAGGCACTGGAGCGCCGTCTGGGGTCGATGGTGGGCGACGACGGGGCCGTGCGGTCGCCGCTGGTGACCAACGTGGCCTTTGCCGTGCGCTGACGCCGATCTTGTGGGGAGGGCCGGACGCGCAACGGCCGCCCCGAAGGGCGGCCGGTTGCTCGATCGTGGAAGGCGCTACTTGCCCGCGCGGCGCTGCCAACGGGTGGCCTTCAGCATCTTCTTGTGCTTCTTCTTGCGCATGCGCTTGCGGCGCTTCTTGATC
>JAHWLA010000140.1 GCA_019347595.1 Actinomycetota bacterium | reverse complement strand
GGACGGCCATCGCATCGACGGCTACGTGGCCGACATCGAGCTGCGTTCGATGGGCGTGAACGTCACGCCGGAGACGGCGACGGAGTTCGGGTCGAGCCTTCGGCGCAAGGTGGGCCCCAACTTCCCCCTCATCGCCTGCGTGCCACGACCGTCGCCCGCCCTGGTGACCTACCCGTTCGCCGAGGTGGTCGCCTCCTTCGACGCCATCGCGCCGATGGTGTACTGGCTCGGCCGCGACCCGGCCGCCGACGTGATCGGCGCCATCAAGACGCTCAGCGCCTACGGCAAGCCGATCATCCCCGTGGGTCAGGCCTACGACGGCTCGGGCGAGGGCGGGCCGGTGGGCGTGCCGCACCGCGACGAACTGCTCGCGTTCATGCGCGCAGCCGAGGAGCACGGCGCAGTGGGCGTGTCGTGGTGGTCGTGGCAGCACGCCGACCAGCAGGCGTGGGACGCCATCCGCGACGCGCCGCAGTTCACCCTGCCCGCGGCCGAGCCCGCCGCCTTGCGGCCCGGCCAGGTGCGGGCGTACCAGACGTTCCTGACGACGCTGGGATTCCCGGCGCCGGTGACCGGCGTGTGGGACGAGGCAACCGCGGGCGCCGTGCGCGCCTACCAGAAGGCGGCCCGGCTCCCGGAGACGGGAAGGGTCGACGCCGCCACGCGCGCCGTCCTGTTCAGCCCGTTCGGCCCGCCCATCCAGCCTCAGCCCTAGCTCTCGCGCCAGACCATTAGCCTGCCGGCGTGGAGTTGGCGGAGGTCGTCCGGCGTCGTCGCATGGTGCGCTCGTTCGATCGGCGACCGGTGCCGCGGGATGCATTGGAGCGGGTGCTCGACACCGCCCGGCGCGGTCCGTCCGCCGGTTGGAGCCAGGGCATGGCATTCGTCGTGCTGGTCGGGACGGAGCAGACGGCGCCGTTCTGGGACGCCGTGCTCGACCCGTCGTGGGGACGGGATGCGCTGCGCGATGCGCCGGTCGTCGTACTGCCCCTCTCGCACAAGGACCGCTACCTCGAGCGGTACTCGATGCCCGACAAGGCGGCGTTCGGCTTGGGCGACGAGGCGGCGTGGCCGGTGCCGTACTGGGACGTGGACACCGCCTTCGCCACCATGCTGCTGCTGCTGGCCGCCGTCGACGAGGGGTTGGGCGCGCTGTTCTTCGGCATCTTCCGCGGTGAGGCCGACGTGCTGTCGTCGCTGGGAGTGCCGTCCGGCTATCGCCCCATCGGCGCCGTGGCCCTGGGCTACGCCGCGGAGGGCGAGCAGTCCCGGCCGTCGTGGAAAGGCGGGCGCCGACCCGTCGAGGAGGTCGTCCACTACGGCCGCTGGTAGCCCCGCCACGTCAGCCGATGATGGCGGGCAGCACCTCGCTGATCGACCCGTTGAGCACGGCATCGGCAATCCCGTCGAACGGCGTCGGCTCGGCGTTCACGATCACGACCCGGGCGCCCGCCCGCTTGGCGGTGGGCACGAGGGCAGCGGCCGGGTAGACGGAGAGGCTGGACCCGACAGCAAGCAATAGGTCGCACCCCAGCGCCGCCCGCTCGGCGCGGTCGAGATCCTCGGGCACCAGGCTCTGCCCGAAGCTGATGGTGGCGCTCTTGAGGATGCCGCCGCAGGTGCGGCAGGCGGGGTCGTCCTCGCCGCTGCGCACCCGTTCCAACGCGACCTCCATCGGGGCCCGCTCGCCGCACGACCAGCACACCACTTGCCGCATGGTGCCGTGGATCTCCACCACCTTGCCCGGGTCCAACCCCGCCTGCTGGTGCAGTTCGTCGATGTTCTGGGTGACGAGCGTGTGGAGCTTGCCCCGCCGATCGAGGCGAACGAGGGCCTCGTGGCCCGCGTTCGGCCGAGCCCTCCACGCCGGCGAATCGAGGCGGTTGCGCCACGCCTGCTTCCGCACCTCGGGGTCGCCCAGGTAATGCTCCAGGGTCGATGCCTTCTCGGCCGCCGGGTTGCGGGTCCACACGCCCTGCGGGCCGCGGAAGTCGGGGATGCCGGAGTCGGTCGAGATGCCCGCGCCGGTCAGCACGGTCACCGCGGAGGCAGCGTCGATCCACCCCCGCACCTGCTCGACGTCGACCACCACAGAAAACAGCTTCGCGCCTCTTGACATGGCGTGTGAAACAGCATGAAATACCATGGATATGAAAACGCCATACGGCCCCGCCACTTCCCCCCGCATCGCGACTCCGACCGCCCGCCCTGCGGAGGACCCCCATGACTGCTGTCCCCATTCCGATCACCACCGACTACGTCAGCGTCCGCCCGTGGTCCGACGTCGTCATCGACGAGCTCGGCCACGACCCGCGCTCGCAGTACGCCGAGACGTACTGGCTCAGCGTGCTCGGCCCCACGACCACCTGGCTCCTGCGGATGATCGCCGCCGGGCTCGAGGAGCACCCGGACGGGTTCGACCTCGACCTGGCCGACACCGCCCGTGCTATCGGCCTCGGCGACCGATGCGGCCGGCAGTCGCCGTTGACGCGGGGCTTCACCCGCCTCGTGCAGTTCGACCTCGCCCAGCCGCTGGGTGCGCCCGTGCTCGCCGTGCGCCGCAAGGTCCCCCCACTCACGAGGCGCCAGGTGCAGCGCCTGCCCGCCGCGCTTCAGGAGGCGCACGAGAAGCTCGTCGCCGAGCACCTGCGCACCCCGACCGTCGAGCACATGCGCCGTCGAGCCAGACAACTCGCGCTGTCCCTGCTCGAGTTGGGTGAGGACCTCGAAGCGGGCGAGCACCAGTTGCTGCGCTGGAACTTCCACCCGGCCCTCGCTCGCGAGGCGGCGACCTGGGCGTGGGAACGGCACTGCGCCAACCGGGCGCGCCGTGACCCGTCGACCGCGGGCAGCGACCTCCCCCATCCCGAGGACCGGGCCGACGCCGGTGTCCGCGATCACGTCCACGACGACGTGGCCGAACGCCGACGACGGGGGCTCTCCCCGGTCCTCGGGATCCTCCCCGACGGCGACGCCGCCTAGCCGATCCGGGGAGTCAGGACGGTGCGGTCGACGTCGTCTCCTGCCGGGCGTCGGCCGCCCGTCCCACCTCTGCGACGTGCGCCGGGGTCGTGCCCGGACGCGCACTCGACGCGAACACGAGGAAGAACCGATGCCCACGTACGAACACCAGTCCATGCGACGTCACCGCGCCGGTCGACCGCCGTTCGGCCTGGCTGAACCCGGTGGCCCCGGGCACGCCTTCGAGGTAGAGCTCGGCCGCCCGGCCCTCCAGCGTGATGAGGCCGTCCTTCAGTCCCGCCGCCGCACCCGCCTCGTCGCCGAACTCGTACACCGCCTGGTACACCTCGTCGCCCGACTCGTTGCGCCACGCGCGCGCCACGCCTCGCCGGAAGCTTCGCGTGACCAGCAGCGATCGTTCCGCCGATGTGTCCACTTCGGCCCTGGCGGCCGCCTCCAGGTCGAGCACACCCAGCCCGGTGCGGCTGTCGTCGGGGACACGGCGGTAGTCCTCACCCACCTCGACCAGCACTACCTCGGCGAGGGCGCCTGCGCCGGCGCCCGCCTCGCCGGGTGCCGTCGTGCCGTCACCCGCGGACTCCGTCGTCGAGGAGGTCGCAGTCCTCCCCTCGTCACCAGCGCCGGCCCGCTCATCGCCGCTCGTGCACGCGGCCAACAACACGGCGGCCGCCATCACTGCGCCTCCGAGCGCGGCCCGCCCGACGAGCCGCTCGCGGTGGCGTGCGGCAGCCATGCGCACGACTGCGTCGCCCTCGATGCGGGCGGCCACGGCGGCCATGACGAGCACGCGCCCGACGCCGAAGGCGGCGCCGGTCGCCACCGACCACCACGGGCCCGCGGCCGCCCCCACCACGACCGCGGCCCACCACAGCCACGTCGAAAGGACGCGGTTGAACCAGCCGGTCGTCGGCATGGCGGCCCGGGCCCGGCCGTGACCGGCGTGGGATACTGCTCGCTCACCGGGACCGCCCGAGCCAACCCCGCCGCACCGGGCAACCCCAACGCCGCGAACGACGCCGCCGTGCCCCCCACCTCGCCCGTGGGCGTCGACGCTATCCCCACCACCCGGTCGGGCAGCCCGGCCTCGCCGACGCCCCAGTAGCCGTCGCCCGACCGGCATCGGCAGGCGACGCCGGAGCGACGAGCGCGACGAGCGCGACGAGGAGAGCAATGACTACGACCATCCGCCGCACGGCGACGATCCTGCCGGCTACCGCGCGCCCCGCCGGCCCATCGTCATCGCCGCCGTCCCGGCCGCTCGAACCCCGCCGCCAGCTCCACCAGCATGCGCACGCCGAACCCGCTGCCGCCCTTGGGGGTGTAGGCGTCGTCGCTGTCGGCCCGGGCGGGCCCGGCGATGTCGAGGTGCGCCCACGGCACGTCGCCCACGAACTCCTTCAGGAACAGCCCGGCGATGAGCGTCCCCGCCTGGCCGGGGTTGCCCATGTTCTTGATATCGGCGATCTCCGAGTCGATGTGCGAGCGGTAGTCGTCGGGCAGCGGCAGCGGCCACACCGGCTCGCCCGCCCGGTCGGCCGCGGCCTGCACCTGGGTCACCAACCCCTCGTCGTTGCCCATGAGGCCGGCGATCTTCTTGCCCAGCGCCACCACCTGGGCGCCCGTCAGGGTGGCGATGTCGACGATGGCGTCGGGCTGCTGCTCCACGGCGACGGACAGGGCGTCGGCCAGCACCAGGCGCCCCTCGGCGTCGGTGTTGAGCACCTCGATGGTCGTGCCGTTGCGGGCCCGCAGCACGTCGCCCGGCTTCACCGCCCGGCCGCTCGGCATGTTCTCGGTGGCCGGCACGTACGCCGTCACCCGAGCTCGGACGCCCAGCCGGCGCAGCGCGCCCATCGCGGCGATGACGGCGGCGCCGCCCCCCATGTCGGTCTTCATGGTTGTCATGCCGTCGGCCGTCTTGATCGACAGGCCGCCGGAGTCGAACGTGATGCCCTTGCCCACCAGCGCCAGGTGCCCGCGTGGCCGGCCGTCCGGCTCGTAGGTCAGCTCGATGAAGCAGGGCGGCTCGTCGGAGCCCTGCGCCACACCGAGCAGCGCGCCCATGCCCTCGGCTCGCAGCTCGTCGGCGCCGAGCACCCGCACGCCCAGCCCGCCCGCCTTGGCGACCTCCCGCGCCCGCTCGGCCAAGCGAGTCGGCGTCATGGCCGCCGCGGGCTCGTTCACCAGGTCGCGCGCCAAGCACACGGCCTCGACCACAACGGCGGCCTTGTCGAGCGCGGCCTGGAGCCGGGCGCCGCCGCCGCCCACCACCGTCACCTGCTCGATGGCGCACGGCTTGCCGTTGCTCTTGTAGGTGTCGAAGCGGTAGGCCGCCAGCCCCATCCCCTCGGCGAGCGCACGCGCCGCGGCCACCCGGTCGACGGCCTCCCCGCCCGACTCCGCCAAAGCCACCGCCACCGACGGCGACCGCCACGCCGCCTTGGTCACGGCGGCACCCGCCTTGCGGAACGTCTCCGCCGTCAGCGTCGCCGGGTCGCCGAGCCCCACCACGACAACCGTGCCCCCGTCGTCGGCGAGCAGCGCGTGCGACTGCCCGGGCTTGCCCTCGAAGCCCACCGGCGGCAGGTGTGCTGTGTCGACCTCCACCCCGCCTTCGGGGACCACGAGCCCGGGGAACACCGGCACGGCGTGGACGGCTGCGTCGGCGGGGACGTCTTTCGACGCCGTGAACGACATGTGCATGTTCAGCGCTCCTTCGGGACCGCTCGGCTCGGCAGCGACTGACCCTCCTGCCACCGCGCCATGGTCCACAACAGATCGGACAGTCGGTTGAGGTACGGCACCACGAACGACCCCTCGGCGGCGGTCGGTATCGCCAGGCGCTCGGCCCGGCGCACCACAGTGCGGGCCACGTCGAGCAGCGCAGCCGCTCTGCTCTGGCCCGGGACCACGAACTCCGTCGGCATCTCGAAGCGCTCGTTCAGCGCGTCGATGTGCGCCTCCAGCGCGGCGACCATCTCCTGGGTCACCGCCGTGACGCCCGGCTCCAGCTTCGAGCGGTTGTCGGCCGCGGTGGCCAGGTCGGCCATCAACACCCACAGGTCCCGCTCCAGCGATACCAGCAGCTCGTCGAGCTCCGAGCGTCGCTCGGCCTCGGCCCGGGCCAGGCCGAGAAAGGCCTGCGCCTCGTCGACGGTCCCGTAGGCGGCGACCACCGGGGCGTCTTTCGCCACCCGGCCGCCGAAGTACAGCCCGGTGGTCCCGTCGTCGCCCTTCTTCGTGTAGATCCGCACCGGGGGACGACACTAGGCGGCTGGCAACGGAAACGGAATGGGGCCAAAGGGAGGGGCGTCGGTAGCCTGGAGCCGCCATGCACAGCTACCTCGAAGCCCTCCGCGAGCGTGTCGTCGTCTTCGACGGCGCTACCGGGACGAACATCCAGATGCGCGAGCTGACGGCCGACGACTTCGGCGGGCCGTCGCTGGAGGGCTGCAACGAGGTGCTGGTGGAGACCCGGCCCGACGTCATCGCAGATCTCCACCGCTCCTTCCTCGACGTCGGGGTCGACGTGGTCGAGACCGACACCTTCGGCGCCTTCTCCGTCGTCCTCGCCGAGTACGGGCTCCAGCACAAGGCCTACGACCTCAACGTGGCCGCCGCCCGCATCGCCAAGGAGGTGGCGTCGGGCTACGGCGGCTGGGTGGCCGGCTCCATCGGACCCGGCACCAAGTTCCCGTCGCTCGGGCAGATCCGCTTCACCGAGGTGCGCGACTCCTACGAGGAGCAGGCGCGCGGCCTCATCGAGGGGGGCGTCGACTTCTTCATCATCGAGACGGTCTACGACCTGCTCCAGGCCAAAGCCGCCATGATCGCCTGCCGACGGGCGATGGCCGCCGCCGGCAAGGAACTGCCGATCCAGGTGCAAGTGACGATGGAGCTGACCGGGCGCATGCTGCCCGGTACCGAGATCGGCGCCGCGCTCACCGCCCTCGACGCCATGCGCCCCGACGTCATCGGGCTCAACTGCGCCACCGGCCCGCAGGAGATGAGCGAGCACCTGCGCTACCTCTCCCAGCGCGCCCGCGTGCCGCTGTCGTGCCTTCCCAACGCCGGGCTTCCCTCGGTGGTCGACGGCAAGATGCACTACGACCTCACGCCGGAAGCGCTGGCCGACTACCACGCCCGCTTCGTCACCGAGTTCGGCGTGTCGGCCGTGGGCGGCTGCTGCGGCACCACCCCCGAGCACCTGCGCCACGTCGTGGAACGGGTGCGCGACCTCACGCCGGCCCTGCGCAACCCGGACTGGGAACCGGGCGTGGCGTCGATGTACAGCCATGTCCCCTACGACCAGTCGCCGTCGTTCCTGGTGGTGGGCGAGCGCACCAACGCCAACGGGTCGAAGAGGTTCCG
>JAHWLA010000139.1 GCA_019347595.1 Actinomycetota bacterium | reverse complement strand
AAGTAGTCCCAGAGCGCGCCCCAGAACTCCTCCAGCGCGTCGGTCGACCAGCCCCACAGCTTGTCGTACGAGTCGAACTGCAGGCCGCGCTCGCGTTCGAGCCAGCGCACGAAGGCCACCAACGGCGAGCGCTCCAGCCGCTCGGGGCTCGCCTGCCACAGGATGTCGCCTTGCGTCGGGATCGGGACAGGAGCCATCGGTGCTCAAGCCTCCACGGCGTTCAGCTCGTCGAGCACCGCCTGGGTGGCGCTCCGGGCACCGGCGAGCGACGAGGGGTGGGTGAAGATGTAGAAGCGCTCCGTCCGCAGGGCGTCGACCACGACATCGGCCACCGCGTCGGGCGACATCACCTCGGGGTTGTCCTCGGACAGGCGAGCCAGCGCAGTCTGCTTCTCGTCGTCGGCGAGCGACGCTCCCTGGCGCTCCTGGTGATCGAACTCGCGAGCGATGAGGCGGGTGCTGACGGCGCCGGGACACAGCACCGACACGCCGATCGACGAGCCGACGGCGGCCAGTTGGCGCCTGAGCATCTCGGCCAGCGTGAGCCCGGCGTGCTTGCTGACGAAGTACGGGGCCGCCACCGGCCCGTAGGAAAAGGCAGCCATCGACGCAGTCACCACCACGTGGCCCCCGCCGCCGCCCGCCAGCATCTTCGGCAGGAAGGCGTTGAGCAGGTTGGTGGTCCCGAGCGTGTTCACGCCCAGCACCCGCTGCCATTCCCGCGCCGGTGTCTCCCACAGGCCGCCCTTCGACGGCCCCGCCACGCCGGCATTGCAGAAGAGGAGCTCGACGGAGCCGAACCGGGCGAAGGCGGCGTCGGCCACGTCGGCGACCGCGCCCGGATCGCCGACGTCGGCCGCGGCCGCCATGACGGCCGCCCCCGACTGGCGCAGCGACGCCTCGGCCCGCTCCAACTCGGCCTCGTCGACGTCGACCATGACGACGTTGGCACCTTCGACGGCAAAACGTCGAACGAGCCCCAGCCCGATGCCGCCGGCCGCCCCGGTCACCACCGCGGTCCTGCCTCGGAAGTCCTTCACGCCGTCTCCTTCGATGGACCGGGAACAGAAGTGGTCATGGGTGGGCAACCTCAGTGCTTCACGGCGTTGGTGCCGAGGTTGAGGGCGGCCAGCGCGTCGACCGAGCAGTCGGGGCGTTCGCAGACGTCGAGGATGCGCCGCTCGAAGGCCTCCACCTGTCGGATGCCCTCCGGCAGCCGCGGCGCCACGTCGGCCGGGATGCGCACCACGCCGTGCATGTCGCCGTGTACCAGGTCGCCGGGCTCGAAGCGGGCGCCGCCGACCTCGACGGGAACGCCGATCTCCACGTACCGGAAGTACGCACCGCCGGTGGCAACGCCGCCGGCGAAGGTTTGGAAGCCTCGCTCCTCCATGTCGGGCACGTCGCGAACCGGGCCGTTGGTGATGCCCGCGCGGCAGTGCAGGCGGGTGTGGATGGCCGACTGCACCTCGCCCCAGAAGCAGCCGCGTCCCGCGGGGTCGCCGACGTTCTCCACCACGAGGAAGCGGGGCGCGGGCATCGACTCGATGTGCCGCCACAGCGCGACCTGGAGGCCGGGCACCTGCTCGCCGTCGCGAGGGTCGAGGCTCGAGCTGATGAGGGCGGTCGCCGCGTAGCCGACGGCAATGCCGAGCCCGGGCGAGATGCACCGGATCGACCGGTCGACGGTGACGATCTCGTGCGGCGCCAGCCCGAGCTGCTTCATGGCGTTGACGATCGTCGGCGTCGAGGCGCGGCTCAGTTCGTCGAGCAACGCGGCGTCGAACGCCGCCTCGCTGTTGTCCGCCATGGTCACGGCATCACTCCCCATCTACTGTCCGACCCCTTCCCCCCGATCAAGGAGTGACGTTGAGCATCACCTTCATCCTCGAGCTGCAAGTGCGACCCGACGCCGTCGACGACGCCCTCGACTTCTTCAGGAAGATCATCGACGACACCCGCACCTTCGACGGCTGCGAGGGAATCGAGGTCCTCCAGGACGCCGACGACTCGGCGAAGATCGTCCTCATCGAGCAGTGGGCTTCCCGCGAGCACCAGGCTCGGTACACCGACTGGCGCAAGGAGCGAGGCGACATGAAGCCCATGGTCGAGCTGCTCGTCGGCACGGCGCGCCGCTACCTCGAGCCGACCGGCATCTGACCGGGTCGCCGCCATGGCCGTCATCGGGCCCCGATGGCGGCCATGGCCCGGGCCGCCAGCAGCCCGGCACTGGCGCCGGAGTCGACGTTGAGCGCCGCTCCGTTGACGTAGCGAGCCTCGTTGCTCGCCAGGAACAACACGACCTTTCCGAGATCGGCGCCCGTCATGCGGGCTGCCGGCCGGCGGGCGGCCCCGCCGTCGCCACCGGCCAAGGCGTCGGTGACGATGTCGGCATTGTCGCCGTCGACGGCGCCGACGACGATCACGTTGCAGCGGATGCCGCGATCGGCGTACTCCACCGCCATGGCCTTGGTCATGGCGATCATCCCCGCCTCCGACGCCGTGTACGCGGCCATCCGGGGCGGCCCCATGTTCACGGCCATGATCGAGCTGATGTTCACGATCACGCCCGAGCCCTGTTCGATCATCGGGCGCAAGGCGAACGACGAGCAGTAGAACGCGCCCTTGAGGTTGGTGTCGACGACGAGGTCCCACGTCGCCTCGGGCAGCTCGTGGGAATCGACGAACGGCGGGTCGCCGACCGTCGCCGCGTTGTTCACCAACAGGTCGACGCGCCCGTAGCGCTCCAACGCCGTGGCGACCACCCGCTCGCAGTCGGCCACCCGGCCCACGTCGCCCGCCATGAAGGTGGCATCGCCGCCTTCGGCCCGGATTCCGTCCTCGAAGGCCGGGCCGCGCTCGGCCCGGCGCCCCGTGCCCACGACCTTCCAGCCGTGCCGGGCCAGCTCCTCGGCCACACCTCGGCCCGCCTTGCCGGTCACCCCCGTCACGATTGCGACTCGCGCTGCTTCCATCACGTCATCACCGGCGTCATCGTGTCCACTCCTCGGCGCAGGACGGAGCCTGGACGCGCGTCCGTCACCTCTCCCTCGGCTACCACGTCGACGCCGCGCACCAGCACCCGGTCGATGCCGGTCGACTCGGCGTACAGCCGGCCTGCACCGCCGGGCAGGTCGAACCGGGTCTCCACCGGCGCCGAGCCGACGGTCGCCTCGTCGAACACGACGATGTCCGCCCACGCTCCTTCGACCAGGCGGCCCCGGTCGCGCAGGCCGTAGAGGCGGGCGGGGGCGTCGGTGATCATCTGTACCGCCTCCTCCAGGGGCAGCAGCCCCTCGTGGCGCACGGCGCCGCCGAGGAAACGAGTCGTGTAACTGAACGACGTGACCATGTCGAGGTGCGCCCCTGCGTCGGAGCCGCCGATGACGACTCGGTCGTCGCGC
The DNA here is from genome assembly GCA_019347595.1 of Actinomycetota bacterium. Lineage (GTDB taxonomy): Bacteria > Actinomycetota > Acidimicrobiia > Acidimicrobiales > JAHWLA01 > JAHWLA01. Next base: position 3,949 of record JAHWLA010000139.1, on the reverse strand, counting down.
CAGATGCGCAGGCGGACCTCCCAGTCCTCCCGGGTGCTCGTCCCTTCGTAGCCGCAGCGGGTTGCCAGCCGGTCGGCACACACGACGTCGAGCAGCGCGTCGAACGGGTCCTTGCCCTCGGCCGCGGCGATGTCGGCGACCTTCCGCCCGGCGACGCGTTCGAGGCCGGGCGCAAACGTCTCGTAGACGACCATGTCGCTCCAGCGGGCGAAGCGGGCAGCATCGCTGGGCTGCTGCGCCCGTGTGCGCAGCTCGGCGCGCACGGCCGGGTCGCCCAGCGCGTGCAACTTCTCCTCAGGGGGCAGGTGCATGGTCTCGTGCCAACCCGGCAGGGCGTCGAAGATCACGCCGGTCGCGAACGACAGCCGGGGTTGGCTGGCCAACGGCTGGGTGAGGGCGACGATCTTGCCGCCGCCGCGCCGGGCCTCGGTGCCCGCTTCGAGCCGTTCCCGGCACAGTTCGGCGTTGGCCGCCGTCGGCATCAACACGTTCCAGTTCAGCGGCCGCCCGGCGACGACGGACATGGCAACCATGATCGGGATCGGATTGTCGTCCCACGCAGGCGCGAACTCCAGCGACGTGCCCGGGTACCGGCCGCACACGCCGGCCAGCGCGAGCAGCTCGGGCTCGTCGGCGAAGCGCGACGGGACCGGGCGGCCCTCGGCGTCCTTGTGAGGCGACGCCCATGACGACGAGAACCCGATGGCGCCCGCCTGGAGGCCGGCTGCGAGCAGTGCCTCCATCGCCACCAGCTCGGGCTTCCTGCACGCCCGCTCGTTGGCCGCCTCCCCCATGACGACGCGACGGATGGCCGAATGCCCGACGGAGAACCCGGCGTTCAGCGCCAGCGCGCCATCGAGCCGGTCGAGAAACTCCGCCGTCGTACGCCAGTCCCACGGCACGCCGAGTTCCAGCGATTCCAACGGCATGCCCTCCACCCGAGCGAGCATGGGGCGCAGGTACTCGGCGGCCCGGTCGTCGAGCGGCGCGATGGAGAACCCGCAGTTGCCCGCCAGCACGGTGGTGACCCCGTGCAGGCTCGACGGGCTCAGGGTCGGGTCCCAGAACGCCTGGGCGTCGTAGTGCGTGTGCACGTCGATGAAACCGGGCGCCGCCACACGTCCTTCGGCGTCGATCTCGCGTGTCGCACGCCCAGGCACCTCGCCGACGGCGACGACGCGCCCGCCGACAACGCCGATGTCGCCGTGCCGTCGAGGTCCGCCCAAGCCGTCGACGATGTCGGCGTCGCGGATGATCAGGTCGAGCACGGGGCCGTCTCTCCGCACAGGTGCGCGCCGTTGACCGCCTGCTGCGTCGCCTTTACCGTTCGGACCAGGGGACAGCGACGCCCGAACAGTGCGTTCCACCGCGAGAAGGAGCCTCGATGCCCACCGTCTTCCACGCCGACGACGCGTCGTTCTACGACGACATCACGCCCGAGCACCTGAAGCGGGCGCAGGCAGCGGCGCGAGCACTCGGGCTCGAGGTAGGTCTGGTGCCGCTGTCGACGGCGACCGAGATGGGCGACTACCCGCTCGCCATGATGCTGCGCATGAAGCCCGGCGCCGTGCTGAGCCGCCACTGCCACGACTGCTACCGGGTAGAAGTCGTCGTGCAAGGCAGCATCGATGTCGGCAATGGGCGCGTGCTGCGCCCGGGCGACCTCGCCGTCTCGGGGCCCGGCGAGTACTACGGGCCGCACACCGCCGGGCCTGCAGGCAGCCTCTCGGTCGAGATCTTCTCCTCGGCGGCCGGCATGGTGCCGGGCTTCGACGACGGCACAACCAACACGGTGCGCGAACAACTGCTGGCGACCCTGCGCGGCGGCGACTGAGGCCTTCACGCCGGTTCCAGGATCCCGCTCCACGCCCGGCGTTCCGCCCCACACGGGTCGTCGACCAACCGCCGCTCCGTGCCGAAGTCCATGACCGCCCGACGGGCCACGTCGTAGCGCGGCCAGGCGGGCAGGTCGTCGCCGCCGGGGTCGCCCGCGCCGGCGAAGCGCACGAGGGCGCCGTGGAAGGCGCGGCCGAGGTCGTCGGGCGGGTGCGGCCCGGCCAGGCAACCGGGCCGGCCCATCGTCTCGAAGGCGAACGACACGGCGAGGGCGTGGCAGGCGCCGACCTTGCCGTCGAGGATCGGCGTGGGCCACGAGAAGCGGTACATCCACACGTTCTCGTTGTGCGCCAGTTGCCCCTCCGCCACCCGAACGGTCGGGATGGTGAACGCCTGATCGGTCTGCACGGCGACGACGAGGTCCTCGCGAGCCGCACCCGGGCGCCCCGCCTCGTAGATCGGCAGCAGATCGTCGAGTCGACGGCCTGCGGGCTCCAACACGGCGGCGGGGTCGAAGTCGCCCACCCAGCGCCGCGCCTCGTCGGACAGCCCGAAGGCCGGCATGCGCCACTCGTCGGCCGACGAGCCGAGCAGGAGGTCGACGCCGCGTCCCGCACCGCGGGCGATGAGGTCGACAGGCCGGGCGGGCAGCGTGTCGCCGCCGACGACCGGCAGGAAGCAGACCCCGACCGGGCCTGCCTCGGCCAGCAGGCGCTCGTGGTCGTACTGCGCACGCAGCGCCGCCTCGGCGACGCGCGCGGCGGGGACCCGCCGCAGGGCCTCGATGTCGGGCGGCACGTCGAGCAGCGAGACGACGTGGGCGGCGATCTCGGTGGCTGTCGTCGTCGTAACGCACGCGTGGGCGTTCCCCGACAGCAGGGCGGCTCGGCGGAACAGGCCTTCGTCGCCACCCATGCCGAGCAGCGCGGCGATCGACTGCGCACCGGCCGACTCGCCGAACACCGTCACGTTGTCGGGGTCGCCCCCGAAGGCGGCGATGTTGTCGCGGACCCACCGCAAGGCGGCGAGCTGGTCGAACAGCCCCACGTTCTCCGTCCCCGACACCCCGCAGAGCTCGTCGAGGTACAGGAAGCCGAGGGCATGCAGGCGGTAGTTGAGCGAGACGAGCACGACGTCGTCGCGGGCGAAGCCGGCGCCGTCGAACAGCTCACGCGAGCTGCTCCCGAACAGGAAGCCGCCGCCGTGGACCCACACCATGGTGGGCCGCCCGCCATCGTCGACGGCGGGCGTCCACACGTTGAGGGTGAGGCAGTCCTCCGCCATGGCGTCGGCGGGAACGCCGTGGGCCTGCCCGCCGATGGCGCCCGGTTGCCCTTGCGGGCAGGGCGGGCCGAAGCCGCTGCACTCGCGCACCCCTGCCCAGGGCTCCGCCGGCGCGGGACGCTCCCACCGGCGCGGTCCGGTGGGCGGCGCCGCGTACGGGATGCCCCGGAAGACCGCGCCCTCGGGGATGCGTTCGCCCCGCACGCGTCCCGCCCCGGTGGTGACCTCGAGCAATGGCCCCCCTACGGGAAGAGCAGCTCGCCGTTGGTCACGAAGAACTTCTCGACGATTTCGGGCCCGAGGCGTTCGAGGCGGGTGGCGAAGGAGGCCACCGAGTTCAGGGCGCCGCTCTCGACGTGGGGGAAGTCCGAGGCGTACGTGTAGACGTCCTCCAGGCCGAACCGCTCGATGTACTGGTCGACGGGCTCCCAGTGGAACGACCCGACGCGCACGTTGCGGTTCAGGTATTCCGGGATCGACAGCGACAGCTCCTTGCCCTTCGACTTGAACTGGCCGAGCCACAAGGTCAGGTTCTCGGCCATGGGGCCGACCCAGTGAGCGGTGAGCTCGATGACGCCGAAACGCAGCGTCGGGTGCCGCTCGAAGACGCCGCCCAGGAGCATGGTGGTGAGGAAGTTCTGCGCCGCGAAGTGCACGGTCGAGAAGTGATGCGGATTGAGGTCCGCCTCACGCAGCGTCTCGTGGCGCGTGCGGAAGGTCGGCACCTCGGCGACCCACGCCGAACGGTTGCGGAGGAAGTTCCACTCCAACCCCAGGTGCAGCACCACGGGGATGTCGGCGTCGGTGCACAGCTTCCAGAACGGGTCGA
>JAHWLA010000138.1 GCA_019347595.1 Actinomycetota bacterium | reverse complement strand
CGGGCGCCGCGGCGGTCGGCGCCCGCCCCGTGCTGGTCGCCTACAACGTCTGGCTGGCGCCCGGCGTGCCGGTCGCCGTGGCTCGCGAGATCGCCCGGTCGCTGCGCAGCGCGGATGTCCGGGCGCTCGGGCTCGAGGTCGGCCGGCAGGCGCAGGTGTCGTGCAACCTCATCTCGCCGCTCGCCGTGCGCCCCGATGCTGTCTACGACGCGGTGGCGGCGCGGGCCGAGGTGGCACGAGCCGAGCTGGTGGGGCTGGCGCCCGCCGCGGTGGTGGCGGGCATCCCGGACGCGCGGTGGGCGGCACTCGACCTCGGCTCATCGAGAACGATCGAGGCCCGCCTGGAACAGGCGGGCCTCGATGGGGGAAGTTGTGGGTGACGTGCTGGTCGCGGTGCGCACGTCGGTCGGCACGGGCTAGGAGGCGGACGCCGCCCCGTTGGCCCGCCGGGCCAGAGCCCGGGCTCGGCGGATGCGGCGGCGCTCGCGTTCGCTCATGCCGCCCCAGATGCCGAACTTCTCGCCGTTGGCCAGGGCGTACTCCAGGCAGTCCTCGCGGACCACGCAGCCTCGGCACACCTCCTTCGCCTCACGCGTGGACGCACCGCGCTCGGGGAAGAAGAGGTCGGGGTCGACGCCCATGCAGTTGGCCTGGTCCTGCCAACTGCGCTCCTCGCCGTCGGTCAACACATGCAGCAATCGGTCCATGGTCGGTACCTCCCCTCTGGCGTCGTAACCCCCGTGCGGTGATGCCCTCGTAGCATCCCACCGATGTAATTACAACAATGTCATCATCTCTCGTTCGCCGCCGATGCGCAAGGGGGGATTTGGCGCGGCGGGCCGTCAGGCCGAGCGGGGGCCGTGGGTGCGCAGGGCCCGCTTCTGCTCGATGAAGTCGACCAGCACGTAGTCGCCCAGCGTCTCCGGCGTGGTGAAGAAGGCCCGTCCCCGGTTCAGCTCGGTCAGCTTCTCCACGAAACGGCGCAGGTACGTGGTGGCGTCGAGCATGAACGTGTTGATGCGGATGCCCTCCCGGGTGCAGCGCATGACCTCGGCCAGCGTCGCATCGACCGTCTCCTGCACCGGGGGGTAGCTGAAGAACGGGGCGTCCGACCCCGACGGGAAGTGGGCCGTGGGCTCGCCGTCGGTGATCATGATGATCTGCTTGGTGCCCGTCTGGCGGGCCAGCATCCCCCTGCTCAGCAGGAACCCGTGCTGCATGTTGGTCCCGTAGACGAAGTCCCACGACACCTCGGGAAGCTGCTCGGGCTTGAGCTCCCGCGCCACCTCGCTGAAGCCGACGATGCCGAGGTAGTCGCGCGGGAACTGCGTGGTGATCAGCGAGTGCAGCGCCATCGCCACCTTCTTGGCGGCGAGGAAGTTGTCGCGCATGGGCATCGAGAGCGACAGATCGAGCATGAGGACGGTCGACGTACGCGTCAGCGTCTCCGTCCGCTCGACTTCGAAGTCCTCGGGCGACAGCCGGACGGGCTTGCCGCCGCCCTGGCGCTGCAAGGCGTTGCGGACCGTCCGCTCGATGTTGAGGTTGAACGGGTCGCCGAACTCGTAGGGCTTCGTCTCGTAGGCGCGCTCGTGGCCGACGCCCGTGCGCTCGACCTGGTGCCGGCCCATGCGGTCCTTGGTGAGGCGGGCAAACAGGTCGGACAGCGCGTTGCTCCCGATCCTGCGGAGGCCCCGCGGCGTGAGCTCCAACCGTCCCTCGCGCTGCTCGATCAAGCCCGCCTCTTCGAGCATCCGGGTCAGCTCGCCCATCCGTTCCAGCGACCGGGCGGCGTCGTCGCCCAACAGCTCGCGGGCACGGTCGAGGTCGACCTCGGCGAGGGCACCCGGCGTGGACGCCGACCGCAGCAGGTTCTCCAACTGGTCGAGGTCGCCCAACTGGTCCATGAGCCCGGCGGCCTCGGCGAAGCCCAACGGGTCCTGCCCGCTGAAGTCGTACGAGCGGTTCCAGCCCGCGGCGGGAAAGGCGTTGCGCAGGTTGTCGGCCAGACGTGAGACCTGCCACCGCAGGTCCATGTCCTCCAGCAGCGACTCGGCCAACCCCTGCAACTGCGCCCGCTGTTCGGGCGTCATCGAGTTCAGCATCGACTGCATGGCCGCCATCTGCTGCGCCATCTGCTCCAGCAACTCGTCGAGCGTCTCCGGGTTGCCGGGGAACATGTCGCCGTACTGCTCCATGAAGCGCTCGAAGGCGGCCTCCGTGTCGGCGCCGGCCTCGCGCATCTCCAGCAGCTCGTTGAGGGCGTTGAACATGTCCTTGCTGCGCTGGAGCTGCTCGGGCGAGATGTCCGACATGGCGCCCGCCATCTGGTTGAACATGCTCTGCATCAGCTCGCGCCGCAGCTCGTCGAGCAGGGCGTCGAACTGCTCACGCGCCTCCGTCGAGGTGAATTCGTACTCCTGGAGCTCGCGCACCATGCCGGCCAGGTCCGGCGGGATGAGGTCGAGCTGCATACGCCGCTCGGCCGCCACCTCCTCGGTGATGTCCCGCCGCCGCTCGTCGCCCGACTGGCGGGCGTCCTCGACCAAGCGGTCGAGCCCCTCGCGCTCGGTGTCCATGACGTCGCGCAGCCGCTGGGCGATGTCGTCGTAGACGCCCCCGAGGTCGTAGCGCTCCAACTCCTCACGACGCCGCTTCTTGAGCCGCTCCAGCAGCTCGCGCATCCCGGCCACCCGCTCGTCGTTGCGGTCGCGGAACCCCTGCTGCATGAGGCGACGCAGGGCGGCATTGAGGTCGCCGTGGTAGAGCAGGTCGTCGGTGAGGTTGCCCAGGACGTCGTCGGCGCTGAGCTCGAAGCCGACCTGCGTGCCGTCCCAGCGCGAGTACCCGAAGCGACTCGGCATCGCTTGCAGCCTAGGTCCGCGGGCATTGGCAGTTGATTTTCCGACATTTCGGGCACACAGTGGCGAATGTCACAACAGGGGTCGGCGGGTTGGGGAGTTGCATGAAGCGGCTCGCGTTCACGGGAATGGCAATCACGGCGGTGGTCGCAGCGGCGGTGCTTCCTGCCTCCGCCGACGACCTTCCCAAGCGCTTCCGCACGGGCGACTCCTGGTGCGAGCGCCACGCCCAGAACACGGTCGACGTCGACGTCGCCGAGCAGTACGGGCTGGTGATCGGCGGCGGCATGCACCTCGACCGGCCGGTGACCGGGGCCTACGGCTGCTACGACATCAAGGCCGGCGGCCTGCGCCGGGGCGAGTTGCTCTCCACCTGGGTCGACTGGGAGAACGGCGACGCGGGCGTGACGTGCGTGAAGCAGTCGTCGCCGAAATCCTGCAAGCGGACCCCGGTCGCGCTGCCCTTCGAGGCTGCGACACCGCTCGGCCACCCGGGTGAACCGTGGTGGGTACACGTCCTCGGCGTCGGGTTCCGCTACGGCTACAACGGCGGCGTCGTGAGCCTCGGCGCCACCGGTGATGCGTGCGTCCCGGACTCCGGCGCCTGCGTCGGGTCCGGGAACCAGACCGCCGAAGCAAGGCCCGACATCCGGTACCAGGCCCGGAACTACGAGTGCGCCGTGAACGACGGTAGGTGCACGCGCACCGACGCAGGAAATGGCGCCGCCATCGGCGAAGGCGACGCCCCGCTCGTCGACATCGGGCACGCCACGGTCGACACGCCGCGCCTCTGCGTCGCGCTCGACGCCGACCCTCGGTGCTGACGGCGCATTTCGCCGCCACGCGTAACCCGTTCGCGTCCCTCCGTGCGTTAGGTCGATGATGCGAGACGGCCGCACCGCCGACACCGAGTTCGAGGACTTCTTCCGCTCGAACTACCCACGGGCGTTCGGCGTGGCGGTCCGCATGCTCGGCAACAGCGCCGAGGCCGAGGACGCCGCCGCCGAGGCGTTCTCCCGGGCGCTGGTCCGTTGGCGCAAGGTCGGCGGGCTCGACTACCGGGATGCGTGGGTGCTGCGCGTCACTGCCAACGTCGCCATCGACGTCCTTCGCCGCCGCCGCTCGCTCCCCGACCGGCGCATCCTCCACGACGACCCGCAGAGCGAGGCGGTCGACCGCATCTGGCTGCTGGGCGCCCTCGACAAGCTGCCCGACCGCCAGCGCGAGGTTCTCGTGCTCCGCTACTTCGGCGACCTGGCCGACGACGACATCGCCCACTGCCTGTCGATGGCCAACGGCACCGTGAAGTCGCACGTGCATCGCGGGCTGACGCGGCTGCGCGAGCGGTTCGGCGTCGACGGCGACATCCTCGAAGCGGGAGACGGAGAGGAGGTGCACGTTGCCCTCGGCCTCCGTCACTGAACCCGTCGGGCCGCGTTCGGTCGACGAGATGCTGGGCGTCGTCTACGGCCGCGCCCACCGGCTGCGTCGTCGACGCGCCGCACAGCGGTTGGGCGGCGGCGTCGCTGCGCTGGCCGTCGCCCTCACCGCGTTCGTGATGCTCGGCGAGGGCGACGACAGCGCCCGGCTGCGCGTCGTCGACGACCGCGACACGCGGCAGACGACCACCACCGCCCCGCCCGACGCCGACCCGGGCGCAGGAGCGGGCAACAGCAGCGGGTATCCCCCGGCGCCGTCGGAGAACACGCGCCCGAGGACGGCGCCCACCGGCACCCCGCCCGCGGCGCCGCCCGTCACGTCACCGCCCAACGTGCAGGCCGACGCCGGCGCCTCGCTGGAAGCGTGGATGAGCGCCGACGACGTCGCCAACGACGCCGTCCCCAACGACTGGTACTACGACGTCATCGCCGCGTCCATGGAGTTCGACCGGACCAGGAACGTCGTCGTCTTCACCACGCGCTACCGCTCCCCCGACACGGCGCCGACCGCCACGCGCGCCGAGCGGGTGCTCGAGTCGTTGTTCGACTACGGGACACACACCTACGTCGTCACCGTGGAGGAATCGGGCAACCGCTTGAGCGGCGTGCGCATCGAGGACGCCGGCGACGACTGCACCTCGTGCACGGCGCACTTCGAAGCCGCCGATGCCACCCTCGTCGTCACTGTCCCGCTCGGCGTGCTCAACGCCGAGGTCGCCCGCCACGACGACAGCCCGCCCCTCGGCTCGGGGTCGGAGATCGCCGACTTGACGGCTCGCACCGCTCGCCTCGGCGACGCGGTGGGCGACGCAGACGTCACCGGACAAGGAGGGGTGCAATGACCGGATACGACAGCCCCAACCTCGCACTCGTCGTCGCCCGCAACACCGTGGCGGCCGGAGAGCTGCTGGCGGCCCACGGGCTCCCGCCCGCCACCCTCCGCCCACCCGAGGGCCCGACGGTTCCGCACCTCGCCGTGGTCGTCGACGACGGGAGCCGGCAGGTGGTGGCCCGCCTGGCCGGCACACACGGGTGGTTGGTGCTGCTGGCCCCCGAGTCGTCGTACCGGCGGGCCGGGACACTGCTGCTGCTGGCCACGCGGCTCCCCACCACCCGCCGGGTGCTCGCCGTCGAAGAGCTCCTCGTGTACCAGGTGCTCGCCGCCACCAGCGACGAGGAGCAGGAGGCCGTGATCCAAGACGTGTTCGGCCCCGTCCTCGGGCTGCCGGGGTCCATCACCACCCGATTGCTCTGCACGCTTGAAGCCCTCCACTGGAACGAGGGCTCCGCCAAAGCCACCGCCCGCGCCCTCGGGCTGCACAGCAAGACGGTGCTCAACCGCCTGCGCCGCTTCGAGGAGCTGACGGGCCTCTGCCTGGACCGGCCGCCCGACCGCCTGCGCGTCGATGTCGCGCTGTACCTCATGCGGGTGCGAGGGCGGCTGGCCCGGGTGGAGGTGGCCGACCCGGCGGCAGCCGCCGACGCCGTCTACAACCGGAGCAACGGTGCGGGCGGCATGCGGATGGGGTGGGCGCAGCCCGCCGCCGCCGGCTGACGCCCTTCGCGAGTCAGCGGCCTCGGTAGGACGCCCGCCCCGGCACCGCTTCCTTGTTGAGCCGCTTCGACAGGTGCAGCCCCTCCAGCACGAACTCGGTGGCGCTGGCCACGGCGGCCGGCGTCTCGCTCTCGGCCAGCTCCATCACGGGGGCCTTGAGCACCGGCATGGAGGCGAGCGTCTCCACGTACGTCGTCGACGCGATGTCGTCGCCCGCGTGGACGACCGTGCCCTCGTCGAAGGCGACGACGACGTCACGGAACAGCTCCATCGGGCAGCGGTCCTTGAACACGGTGAGGACCGCCGACTTCACCAGCCGCTCCACGATCTGCTCGTCGCGCCCTTCCTCCAGCGTCTCGATCTCGACCTTACCCGCCGTCGACGACGCCAGCGCTTCGAGGTCGCTGATGCGGGGGACGACGTCCTGCTCGCCGAGGCGCAGGGCGCGGCGAGCAGCGTTGGCGACGAGCGTCTCGTAGTTGGAGATGCTGAGCCGCACGGAGACGCCCGAGCGCTGGTTGATGTGGGCGCTGGCGCGGGCCAGGTGGCTGATGGTCGCCACGATGTCGGCCATGAAGGCGGGCACCTGCACGCGCATCCCCAGCGCGTCGAAGGCGGTCGCCTCCTGGCGCACCACCTCGATCTCCGTCTCGGTGTCGAGCGGGTAGTGGGTACGGATCTGGGCGCCGAAGCGGTCCTTGAGCGGGGTGATGATGCGGCCGCGGTTGGTGTAGTCCTCGGGGTTCGCCGACGCCACCAGCATCACGTCGAGCGGGAGGCGGATCTTGTAGCCCCGCACCTGGACGTCGCGCTCCTCGAGCACGTTGAGCAGGCCGACCTGGATGCGCTCGGCCAGGTCGGGCAGCTCGTTGATGGCGAAGATGCCGCGGTTGGTGCGGGGGACGAGGCCGTAGTGCAGCGTCAGCTCGTCGGAGAGGTAGCGGCCCTCGGCGACCTTGATGGGGTCGACCTCGCCGATCAGGTCGGCGATCGACGTGTCGGGCGTCGCCAGCTTCTCGCCGAACCGGTCGTCGCGATGCACCCACTCGATCGGGGTGTCGTCCCCCTTCTCGGCCACCACGTCGCGGGCGTGCTTGGAGACCGGGTGGTAGGGATCGTCGTTGATCTCCGAACCCACCACGATCGGCATCCACTCGTCGAGGAGTGCGGTGAGCGCGCGGATGATGCGGGTCTTGGCCTGGCCGCGCTCGCCCAGGAAGATCACGTCGTGGCCGGCCAGCAGGGCGTTCTCGAGCTGGGGGAGCACCGACTCGTCGTAGCCCAACACGCCCTCGACGATGGGCCGGCCCTCGCGCAGCCGGGCGATCACGTTCTCCCGCACCTCGTCCTTGACGGGACGGGATCGCCATCCCGAGGACTTGAGCTGTCCCAGCGTGGCCGGTCGGTCTGCCATCGGATCGATCCTCCTCCGGCACCACCACGACGGCGCCGACGTCGTGCCGCGAGCGCCCCAACCTATCGTCGGGCCGTGCACCGGCTCCTCGCGGACCTCATCGTGGTCCTGCTGGCCGCCGACGTGGCCGTGCTCGCCACAGGTGCCGCCG
>JAHWLA010000137.1 GCA_019347595.1 Actinomycetota bacterium | reverse complement strand
GCCGGGTGGAGGGCTGCGACCGGCCCTCGCGGTTCTGCGAGGCGCACCACGTGGTCCCGGTGGCCGAGGGCGGGCCGACGGAGCTGGGCAACCTGGTGCTCAAGTGCAGCCGGCACCACCACATGGCCCACGAGCCCGGCCACCACGAGAAGCTGCTGGCCGACGGCACGCTGGTGACCACCGGTCCCGACGGCACGACTCGAACCACTCGACCACCGGGCTTCTGACGTCCTCGCGTTGTTCACCTTTCGTTCACCCACGCGCCGCCGGGGGGCCACCTGGCGCGCGTAGCGTCCTCCCGTGCGGTTCGGAGCAGTGCTGGTCACGCTTGCCCTCCTCGCAGGCGGGTGCGGGACCGACGACAACACGTCGGCCGCCTCCGTCGACCCGGAGCTCACCCAGGACGTCGAGTGCGCCACGGGGTCGATCACCGGCGCGGGCTCCACGTTCGTGCAGAACATCGCCCAGCAGTGGGTGAAGGACTACGCCTTCGCCTGCCCCGGCGCCACGGTCAACTACCAGGCGGTCGGCTCGGGCGCGGGCGTGCAGCAGTTCATCGCGGGCACGGTCGACTTCGGCGCCACCGACGCCGTCATGAAGCCCGCCGAGCAGGCCCAGGCCGAGGCGAGGGGCGGCCCGGTGCTGCACATCCCGTGGTCGTCGGGCGCCATCGCCATCGAGTACAACCTCGACGACGTCGACCTCCGGCTGTCGCCCCGGACGCTGGCCGGCATCTTCCAGGGCACGATCAGGCGGTGGGACGATCCCGCCATCCGCGCCGAGAACCCCGGCGAGACACTGCCGAAGCTCGGCATCCAGGTGGTGCACCGGGCCGACGGCTCGGGGACGACCGACGCCTTCACCTCCTACCTCGACACGGTGGCGGGCGACGTGTGGAAGGCGGGCAAGGGCAAGGACGTCCCGTGGCCGACAGGGCAGGGTGCCAAGGGCTCCGACGGCGTGACGGCGGCGGTCAAGCAGGCGGTGGGCGCCATCGGATACGCCGAGGTGTCGTTCGCCAAGGGGGCGTCGCTCGGCATCGCCCGCATCCGCAACGAGGCAGGGAACTTCGTGGCGCCCGACCCGGCGTCGGGCTCGGCTGCACTGGCGGGCGCGGTCACGCCGCCGGACCTCAAGATCAAGGTCGACTTCACCACGCCGCACCCCGACGCCTATCCCATCTCCACCCCCACGTGGGTCCTCGTCTTCCAACGCCAGCCCGATCCGGCCAAGGCGGCGCTGCTCCGCTCGTTCCTCTCCTACGCGGTGAGCGCGGGGCAGCAGCGCGCGGTCACGCTGCACTACGCGCCGATCCCCGACACGCTGACGGCGCGGGCGCAGGCGGCGATCGCCACGATTTCGTCGCCGGGCTCGTGACGCCGCTACCGTCGCCCCTCGGAGGCTCCGCACGATGACCGCCGCCACCGGCACGCCCATCGCCACTACGGTCCGCGCCCCGTCGCGCCGACGCCACGGCGACACCGTCTTCCACGGCATCGTCGTGGTCGCCGCGGGCTTCGTTCTCGTGCTCATCGCCGCCATCGCGGTGTTCCTCATCGCCCAGGCCGTCCCCGCCATCGACAAGGTGGGATGGCGCTTCTTCACCGAGGAGACGTGGTTCCCCGACGCCGAGCCCGCCCGCTTCGGCATCGCCGCCCTCGCCTTCGGCACCGTCCTCTCCAGCGCCCTCGCCCTCGCCATGGCGGTGCCCGTGGCCCTGGGGTGCGCACTGTTCCTCACCGAGCTCGCCCCTCGCCGCTTGGGCCGTTACGTCGGCTACCTGCTCGACCTGCTGGCCGCCGTGCCCAGCGTCGTCTACGGGCTGTGGGGCGTCTTCGTCCTGGTGCCCGCGCTCGTCCCCGTCCAGCGCGGCATCGACGGCGCCGTGGGCGGGGTCGTTCCGGTATTCGACAGCCGCAACGGCGTCTACGGGCGTTCGATCTTCGCCGCCTCGGTGGTGCTGGCGATCATGGTGCTGCCGATCGTGGCGGCCCTGGCCCGAGAGGTCTTCCGCCAGGTGCCGCGGGCCCATCGCGAGGCGGCCTTCGCCTTGGGCGCCACCCGCTGGGAGGTCATCAAGTTGGCGGTCCTGCCCTACGGGCGTTCCGGGATCGTCGGCGCGATCATGCTCGGCTTCGGCCGGGCGCTGGGCGAGACCATCGCCGTGGCGCTGGTGCTGGCGGCGTCGTTCTCCATCGACATTCACATCTTCGAGCCGGGGGGGAACACCATCGCCGCCAACATCGCCACCAAGTTCGGCGAGGCGGGCCAGACCGGCCGCAATGCGCTCATCGCCTCCGGCCTCGTCCTGTTCGCCATCACCCTGCTGGTCAACGTCATCGCCCGCGGCATCGTGTACCGCAGCGCCGTAGCCGCCGAGGGCAAGCCGTGACGTCGCCCGCCATGGCGGCCCGGTTCTCGGGCGCCCGGCGTCGCCGTCGCGTCGTCAACGCGGCGGCCTGCGGCTTGCTGAGCGCGGCCGTCGTGGTGGCGCTCATCCCCCTCGTCGCCGTGTTGAGCTACGTGGTCGGTCGGGGCACAGAGGCGTTGTCGATCGAGTTCCTCACCCACTCCATGAAGGGCGTCGGCCCGCTCGACGACGCAGGCGGCGCCTACCACGCCATCCTCGGCACCCTTGAACAGGTCGCCATCGCCGCCGTGCTCGCCGTCCCGCTGGGCTTGGCTGTCGCCGTCTACATCGTGGAGTACGGGGGCGGGCGCTTCGCCTACGCCGTGCGGTTCCTGGTCGACGTGATGACGGGCCTGCCGTCCATCGTGGCCGGCCTGTTCATCTTCGCCTTCTGGGTGCTGGCGTTGGACAAGGGGTTCTCGGGTTTGGCGGCAGGCCTGTCGCTGGCCGTGCTCATGCTGCCCGTGGTGGTGCGCACGTCGGAGGAGATGCTGCGTCTGGTGCCCCACGAGTTGCGGGAGGCGGGCTACGCGCTGGGCGTGCCGCGGTGGCGCACGACAATCTCGGTGGTGCTGCCCACGGCGTCGGCCGGCATCACCACGGGCGTGATGCTGGCGGTGGCCCGGGTCACCGGCGAGACGGCGCCGCTGCTCCTGACCGCCTTCGGCTACGACGCCATCCGCCGGTCGCCGTTCGAGGGGCCGCAGTCGGGCCTACCGCTGTACGTCTTCTCCCAGGCGGGCTCCGCCTTCGACGTCGCCGTGCGCCGCGCGTGGGCGGGTGCGCTGACGTTGATCGTGATCGTCCTCGTCCTCACCGTGACGGCGCGCCTGTTGGCCGGGCGCAGCCGCCTTCCCAACAGCTAGGAACGCCATGTCGAAGCGCATCGAGACCAAAGGACTGCGAGCCTTCTTCGGCTCCTTCCTCGCCGTCGACGGGATCGATCTGACCATCGAGCCCAAGCAGGTCACGGCGCTGATCGGCCCGTCGGGGTGCGGGAAGTCGACGTTCATCCGCTCGCTCAACCGCATGCACGAGGTGGTGCCCGGGGCGCGGGTCGAGGGCACCGTCCTGCTCGACGGCGACGACATCTACGACCCCGGCGTCGACATCACCGAGCTGCGCCGGACAGTGGGCATGGTGTTCCAGCGGCCCAACCCGTTCCCCACCATGTCGATCCGCGACAACGTCGCCGCGGGGCTGCGCCTCAACGGCGTGCGGCGCAAGAGCGAGCTCGACGATGCCGTGGAGCGGTCGCTCCGCATGGCCGGCCTGTGGGGCGAGGTGTCGAACCGGCTCGACCGGCCGGGGGCGAGCCTGTCCGGCGGCCAGCAGCAGCGGCTCTGCATCGCCCGCGCCATCGCCGTGGCGCCCGAGGTCCTGCTGATGGACGAGCCGTGCTCCGCCCTCGACCCGGTGTCGACGCTCACCATCGAGGACCTCATCGTCGACCTCAAGGACGAGTACACCATCGTGGTGGTTACCCACAACATGCAGCAGGCGGCCCGGGTGAGCGACGTGACGGCGTTCTTCACCATCGAGGCGGCCGGCGAGCCGGGGCGGCTCATCGAGGTGGGGGAGACGTCGAAGATCTTCACCAAGCCCGACGATGCCCGCACCGAGGCGTACATCACCGGGCGGTTCGGGTGAGGGCTCGCACCCGCGAGCGTCTGGAGGAGTGCGAGCGGACGGCTGCGGACGCCGCGCAGCGGGCCGCCCGTGCCGAGGCGACGGTCGACCGGTTGCGAGAAGCACTGGAGGAGTTGCCGTTGGCCGTCGTGGTCGTCGACGAAAGCGGCGACGAGGTGGCCCGCAACCACCGGGCCTCCGCCTTCGTCGGTGAGCGCCCCGTCGACGTGCTGGTGGCCGACGCCGTGCGCAAGGCCATCGCCGCCGCTGCGGTGGGCGGGCGCGAGGAGCGGGCGGTGGAGCTGCAGGGGCCGCCGGTGCGCGCCTTGCGCGTGGTGGCCGAACGGTTGCCGGGCGGCGGGATCGTGGCCGTGGTCGAGGACGAGTCGGAGCGCCGGCGGCTCGACGCCGTGCGGCGCGACTTCGTGGCCAACGTGAGCCACGAGCTGCGCACCCCGGTAGGGGCGCTGAGCCTGTTGGCGGAGACGATGGCGGTCGAGGACGACGCCACCGTGCTCAAGCGGCTGGCGGCGCGGGTGTCGGCCGAAGCCGAGCGCGCCGCCGCGCTGGTCGCAGATCTGCTCGACCTCAGCCGCATCGAGGCGGAGGGCGACGCCGAAGCCGGCGGTGCGCCGCGAGAGCGGGTGACAGTGGTGGACGTGGTCGACGCCGCCGTGGAGCGGACGCAGGCCGTGGCCGAGCGCAGCGGCATCACGTTCGCGGTGAACGCCGATCCCGCCGTGTCGGTGGCGGGCGATCGCGAGCAGCTCTTATCGGCGGTCGCCAACCTGCTCCACAACGCGGTGAGCTACTCCGACGAGGGGACGACGGTGTCGATCGACGTCGCCGTGCAAGGGGCAATGGTCGACATCGCCGTGCGCGACCACGGCATCGGCATCCCGGCCAAGGACCTCGAGCGCATCTTCGAGCGCTTCTACCGCGTCGACCGCGCCCGCGACCGCCGTACCGGAGGGACCGGGCTGGGCCTGTCGATCGTGCGCCATGTCGCCACCAACCACGGCGGCGAGGTGCTCGTCGAGTCGCGCGAAGGCGAGGGGTCGACGTTCACGCTGCGGCTCCCGATGGCCGGCAATGGGTGAGGGCGGCGGGCCGCGGCCGCGCGTGCTGGTGGTGGAGGACGAGGAGTCGTTCGTGGAGGCGCTCACGCTGGGGCTGCGGCGCGAGGGGTTCGACGTGACCGTCGCCCGCGACGGGCGACAGGCGCTGCTGCTGTTCGACGCGGTGCGTCCCGACCTGGTGCTCCTCGATCTCATGCTGCCCGGCATCTCCGGCATCGACGTGTGCCGGGAGATCCGGCGGACGTCGCGTACGCCCGTGATCATGGTGACGGCCAAGGACTCCGAGGTCGACACGGTTGTCGGGCTGGAGGTGGGCGCCGACGACTACGTCGCCAAGCCGTACCGCATGCGGGAGTTGGTGGCCCGCATCCGGGCCGTACTGCGACGGGCGCCCGCCGACGTCCCGGTCGCCGGGGCGGTCGAGGACGACGAGGTGCTCGACGCGGGCGACGTGCAGCTCGACCTCGCCCGTCACGCCTTGACCGTTCGGGGGGAGGAAGTGGCGCTGCCCCGCAAGGAGTTCGAGGTGTTGGAGCTGTTGATGCTCAACGCCGGGCGGGTCTTGACGCGTGACACGCTGCTCGACCGGGTGTGGGGCGCCGACTACGTGGGCGACACCAAGACGCTCGACGTCCACATCAAACGCATCCGAGGCAAGATCGAGGACGACCCCAGTCGTCCCGAGCTCATCACGACCATCAGAGGAGTCGGCTACCGCTTCGATGCGCGCCGACCGGCGACCCGGGAGGGCACGTGACCGAGACCCGCAAGGCGTTCCACGAGGAACTCGACGAGCTCCAGGCCGATGTGGTGCGGTTGGGCACGTTGGCCGGCGAGGCCATCCAGAAAGGGACCGATGCGTTCCTCGAAGCCGACCTCGGCTCGGTAGAGCGGCTCATCGCCGACGACCAGGTGCTCGACGACCTCATGCACTCGATCGAGTCGCGCACGTACCTGCTATTGGCGCGGCAGCAGCCGATGGCCGTCGACCTGCGCACGCTGGTGACGGTGCTGCGCATCATCCACGAGATCGAGCGGACGGGCGACCTGATGGTCAACGTGGCCAAGGCCACGCGGCGGCTCTACCCGTACGAGCTGGAGCCCAAGGTGCGGGGGATCATCCACCGCATGCGCGAGCAGGCGGCCGTGCAGTTGAAGCTGGCGGTGTCGGCGTTCGCCGATCGCGACCCGGGGCAGGCCTCCGCGTTGGGCGACATGGACGACGTAATGGACGACCTGCAGAAGGACCTGTTCCGGCACATCTTCGCCTCGCAGGTCGACGACGAGGCCGACCTCCAGCGGGCGGTGCAGATCGCGTTGGTGGGCCGGTACTACGAGCGCATCGCCGACCACGCGGTGAACACGGGCGAGCGGGTGGCGTTCATGGTGACCGGCGAGTTCCCCGTCGACCCCCACCACCACGCTCCCCCCAACCCCTGACCCGCCCGCCAAGGAACGGTTCAGTCGGCGATGAGGAGGCGGAAGCCGGCGTCGTAGGTGTCGGCGTCGAGCAGATCGGCGTGGCGCTCGTGCCAGCGGCCCGACGCCAGGTCGGCCGCCAGCCGTGTCGTCATACGCTCGCCTGTCGCGGCGTCGAGGCTCGCCAGCCCGGAGCCGGCCGCCCGCACTCCGGGATCGAGATACGCCTCGGGGCGGCGCCAGTGGGCGGGGAGCACGGCGTCGACGCAGTCGTGGGGCAGCGGCACGGGCACCACGCGGGTGGCTCCGATGCCGTCGGCTGTCTCGGCGATCGTCATGCCGACGGCGTCGTCTGTGGCGGCCACCTCGGGCGCGTACTCGGCGATGAGCCAGAACTGCCGGTGCACGTCGTTGTCGAAGGTCAGCACCACCCGGCGGCGTGCCACCCGGCGCAGTTCCGCGTAGCCCGCGGCGCGGTCGGCCCAGTGGTGCACGGACAACACCACCAGGGCGGCGTCGAACGCGTCGTCGGGAAACGGCAACGCCTCGGCCACCGCCCGCACGGCGGGCGCCGCCGATGCGGATCGCTGGCGCAGCATGACTGTCGACGGCTCGACGGCGACGACGAACCGGTCGGCGGGCTCGTACGAGCCCGCCCCGGCGCCCACGTTCACCACCGAGGCGGCATCACCGAGAGCCTCGTGGACGAGGGCCGCGATGCGCGGATCGGCCCGACAGTGCACGGCGTACCCGCCGCCGATGGCGTCGTATGTCATGGGATGGATGCGCAGCGTCCGGGTGGTCGGGTGGTGCGCGTGGTGCCGTCGGAACCGGTGGTCACCAGCGTGCCGTCGGGCAGCAGCTTCTCGGAGTGGCCGGGCACG
>JAHWLA010000136.1 GCA_019347595.1 Actinomycetota bacterium | reverse complement strand
ATTTCGAGGTCGAGGGCTTCCGCGTCATGGTCGAGCACCGGCACAACGCGCTGGGCGAGCTGGTCACGGTGTCCGAAGCCGTCGTCAAGCTCAAGGTGGACGGCGAGAGTTTGATGTCGGTGGGGGAAGGCAACGGGCCGGTGAACGCGCTCGACACCGCACTGCGCAAGGACTTGGGACGCTATTCGGCCCATATCGAGGACCTGGAGCTGGTCGACTACAAGGTGCGCATCCTTAATGGCGGCACCGGCGCCACGACGCGGGTGCTGATCGAGAGCCGCGACGGGCGCGGCGCGCGCTGGTTCACCGTCGGGGTGTCGCCCAACATCGTCGATGCCTCGTTCCAGGCGCTCATCGACTCGGCCACATCGGATTCGTCAGGCTCTGGCGCGACCTCCTCGGACACAACCGGTGCTTCCGGCTCGGGCTCTCGCGCGATGTCCTCCGCCACCACCGGCGCTTTCGGCTCAGGCTCGGGCGCGACGTCCTCGGCCACCATCGATGCTTCCGGTTCGGGCTGGGGCGCGACGTCCTCGGCCACATCCGATGCCTCGGGCTCTGCCTCGGGTGCGACGTCCTCGGCCACCACTGATGATTTTTGTTCGAGTTTGGGCGTGGCGTCCTCAGTCACCGTCGATGCTTCCCGTTCCGGCTCGGGCGAGATCTCCTCGGCCACATCCGGTGCCTCGGGCTCGGCCTCCTCATGGTGGGCGGCTCGTACTGGGCCTCCGACAAGATCGCCATCCGCATGGCGCGGGCCGTGCCCGTCACCGAGGCGGAGATGCCGGAGTACTACCGGATCGTCCGCGACCTGACGCAGAAGGCGGGCATGCCGATGCCCAAGCTCTACGTCACCCCCGACATGCAGCCCAACGCCTTTGCCACCGGGCGCAACCCGGAGCACGCAGCCGTCGCCGTCACCCAGGGGATCCTCCAGATCTGCGACTGGGAGGAGCTGCGCGGCGTGCTCGCCCACGAGATCAGCCACGTCGGCAACCGCGACATCCTCATCGGCTCTGTCGCCGCCGCGGTGGCGACGGGCATCAGCTTCATAGGGAACATGCTCATGTGGGGCGCCATGTTCGGCGGCGGGCGCGACGACGACGAAGGGGCCAACCCCATCGCCCTGCTGGCCATGGCGATCCTCGCTCCCATGGCCGCCGCACTGCTCCAGATGGCGCTGAGCCGGAGCCGCGAGTTCGAGGCCGACCGCACGGGCGCCCGCCTCATCGGCGACGGCGAGGCGCTGGCCCGGGCGCTGCTGAAGCTGGAGGAAGCGGCCAAGCGCATCCCCATGAACGTGCAGCCCGCGCAGGCCCAGAAGTACATCGTCAACCCGCTGACCGGCCGGAAGATGTCGTTCGCCAATCTGTTCACCACCCACCCCTCGACTGCCGAGCGCGTCGCCCGTTTGCGCAGTGGGGAGTGGGCGCACTGACCCTCGGTCTCCTGCCCGGCCGGCCTCCCCAGCCGCCGGTCGGGCAGGATTGAGGGTCGCCACACACGAAGTCCCCCTCTACATGACGCGCGTGCGCCTCCGGGCCTTGGCCCTCTCCGTGCCTGTCGTGGCTGCGGCTGTCGTCGCCGCCGGAGCGGCGCGCGCCCAGGTGTCGGGCGCCGACGACCCCATCCCCACCATCCCGACGACGACCACGGCGCCGCCGTCGACCACCACGTCGAGCACGGCGCCGCGGCCGTCGACGTCATCGACCACGTCCCCGCCGTCCACCACGTCCACCACCGCGGTCATGACGACGGCGCCCACGACCGCTACGACGGTCGCCGGTTCGCTACCGCCGCCCGGCGGGGGCGACTCCTCGGTCACGACGCCGGGCGTGGTGCCGCCCGAGGCGCAGAGCGTCATCAACTCGATAAAGCGGACGCCGTCGAACAACACGCGCCGGCTCATCGCCGCCCTCCGGCCGCTGGTCGACCTCGGGTTCACCGAGGCCGAGGCCATCCAGATGGGCTTCGGCCGCTTCCCCATGGGCGGCGAGGCGGTGTGGTCGGACGACTGGTACTTCCCGCGCTTCGTGCCCTCGTTCCACTTCCACGAGGGGACCGACATCTTCGCCGCCCACGGCACGCCGGTGCGCTCGCCGGTCGACGGCATCCTCAAGCAGAGCGAGGGGTCCATCGGCGGCCTGGCGGCCTACGTATACGAGCCGGACGGCAGCTACCACTACCTCGCCCACCTGATGGGGTTCGTGCCGGGGCAGGTCACGGGGCAGGCGGTGAAGGCCGGCGAGGTCGTCGGCTTCAACGGCGACAGCGGCAACGCCAAGGGCGGCGCCGCCCACGTGCACTACGAGTACCACCCGGCGCCGACCAAGAACGTCACAACCGGCAAGGGCAAGAAGGCCGTCACCACCACAGTCACCGTCCCGGTCGCCATGGGCACGCAGCTTCCGCCCGCACCGCCGAAGCCGCTGCTCGACCGGTGGGTGGAGGAGGCGCTGGCCGCGGTGCCCGCCCTTATCGCCACGGCGGAGTCGGGGCGGCCGCGAGCGATCATCGCCACCGGGCTCACCCGGCGGCTGGCCGACGGCGGGAGCACGCCGTTCGCGGCGCCGTCCGGCCCGCCCCGCAGCCAACTTTTGTGGGCGTCGTCGGCCAGCCCCTCAGGCGGCGCCCTGCGCCTGGCGGAGGCCGAGGCCACCGCGGCGGCCGACGAGCTCGGCTACGCGGCGCTGGCCAAGGAGCAGGAGGAGCGGGTGCGGGCCTACGAGACCGAGCGGGCGTGGGCGCATGCCGTGTTCAGCGGCCTGACGCCGCCGGGGCTGGGGGCGGCCCTGGGCTATCCGGTCAGTCCCGAAAGTTTTCGAACTGCAACGGCAGGCCGAAGTCCTCGTCCTTGAGGGCGGCGATGGCGGCCTGGAGGTCGTCCTTCTTCTTGCCGGACACCCGGAGCTGATCGCCCTGGGTCTGTGACGAGACGCCCTTGAGGTTCAGGTTCTTGATGAAGACGTTGATCTTCTTCGCCTCGTCGGACGAGATGCCGGCCTTGAGTGTGATCGTCTGACGCACGCTGCCCTTGGTGCCCTCCTCGACCTTGCCGCGGTCGAGCGCCTTGAGCGAGATGCTGCGCTTGACGAGCTTCTCCTCGAGGACCTGGGTCAGTGCTCGGAGGCGGTCCTCGGTGGACGACGCCAGCTTCATGTCGTTGCCGCTGAGCTCGATCGACGAGCCGGTGTCCTTGAAGTCGAACCGGGTGGCGACTTCGCGGCTCGCTTGGTCGACCGCGTTGCGGACTTCCTGCATGTTCACCTGGGAGACGACGTCGAAGGTGGGCATGCCGAGAAGCTATCCTGCTCGCTCCTGGGTCGGTGCCCGAGTGGCCAAAGGGAGCAGACTGTAAATCTGCCGGCATCGCCTTCGGAGGTTCGAATCCTCCCCGGCCCACGCTTTCGCCACGGCTCCTCGAACGCGCGTCGTGTCGGCGTGCACGGCGCCCATACGGGGCGACGGCGCTCACACGCTGAGGAACCAACGGCGTCGCCAGAGGCCGTAGGCGACGAGCCACCATGCGCCGACGACGGCCAGGGCGTAGGCCAGCGAGCCGCCGTGCAGGCCGGCCCACGGCACGAAAACCTGGCGGTACAGCCACGCTCGCGCGCCGATGTCGTGCAGCACGTTGGACACCAGCTCGGAGGCTACGTAGAGGGCGACGGCATTGCGCCCGAACGCCTCGAAGGCTCGCGTCAGGCGCGGTCGGGCATCGGCGTGGAGGAGCGCTACAAGGGCAAGTGTGGACAGCCCCACGGTGAGGAGCACGAAGGAGCCGGTCCACAAACGCTTGTTGAGCGGGTGGACCATCGCCCACAGCAGCCCGACGGCGACGCAGCCCGCGCCCAGCCGGGCGACAACGACGGCGCCGTGCTCGCGCAGCAGGCCGATCGCCCAGTAGCCGGCCAGCACGTTCACGGTGGCGGCGGGCGTCGATGCCAGCCCGGATGGGTTGAACAGCCACGGATCGCCGTAGCCGTCCGGCGTCGTCGGATGGGCGGTCAGGAAGAGCCACCAGCCCCACAGCACGCCGGCTCCGAGCAGCAGTTGGTGCCGGCGGGAGAGGAACCGCACCACCACGGCGGCCAGCAGGTAGCACAGCGCGATGCGTTGCAGCACGCCCAGCCAGCGCAGTTCGGTGACCACGACGCCGAGGACGTAGAGCGTGGCCGCCCGCCGCACGATCCGAGGCCACGTGCAGTCGTGCACGGCGAACGCCATCGACGCGCCGACCACGAAGAGGAACAGCGGGAAGACGACGTCGGCCATGCCGAGCCCGTCCCAGCGGGCATGGGCCACGCCGGGGAAGGCGTGCCTGCCGTTGCCCTGGTTCTCCACCAGAATCATGAGGGCGACCGTGCCGCCCCGGAGCACGTCGAGCGCAGCCAGCCGGGGCCGGCCCGACCGCACGCCCTGGGCGGGCGCCGCTTCGACGTGCATTGTGTCCGTCGCCACGGAGACGACATGCCCGACGACGGCGTGGACCAAGCGGGGGTAAGACTGCGCTCATGGAGATCGAGGTCGTGGTCGAGATCCCCAAGGGGTCGCGCAACAAGTACGAGGCCGACCACGACACGGGCGAGATCTGGCTGGACCGCATGCTGTTTACGGCTACGCAGTACCCGGCCGACTACGGCTACCTGCCGAACACGCTGGCCGACGACGGCGACCCGCTCGACGCCATGGTGCTGCTGGAGGAGCGGACGTTCCCCGGGTGCCACATCCTGGCGCGCCCGGTGGCCGTGTTCTGGATGCGGGACGAGAAGGGGGCCGACGCCAAGCTGCTGTGCGTGCCCGCCACCGACCCGCGGTGGGCGACCGTGCACGACATCGCCGACCTGCCGCCCCACCTGCTCGACGAGATCGGCCACTTCTTCGAGGTCTACAAGCAGTTGGAGCCGGGCAAGGGCACCGAGACGCGTGGGTGGGAGGGCCGGGAGGCCGCCGAAGCCGCTGTCGACGAAGCCCGCGCCGCCTACCCCCCACCCCCCTAACCCCCCCCGCCCCCGAATTGGGATGCGAAGTGGTCGCCGGGGCGACCACTTCGCAGGCCGGAACGGGCCTCCCGGCCGTTTTCGGCGGGCGAATCCGTATCCTCGGCCGGGTGACGCCTCGCCGCCGGCTCGCATTCTGCCTCGCACTCCTGCTCCTGGCCGTGCCCGGTGTCGACCGGGCGGCCACCGCTGCGGGCGTCGGCCCCGCGGTGCTCGCCTTCGGCGACGCCTCCGCCCCCGGCAACCCGAGCGACCTGCGCCCGCAGCGGCCGGTCGTCGGCATGGCCCGCACGGCGGACGGCGGCGGCTACTGGCTCGTTGCCTCCGACGGCGCCGTGTTCGCCTTCGGCAACGCGGCGTTCCACGGGTCCATGGGCGGCCACCCGCTCAATCGCCCCGTCGTCGGCATGGCGCCCACGCCGGACGGCGGCGGCTACTGGTTGGTCGCTTCCGACGGCGGGATCTTCGCCTTCGGCAACGCGATCTTCCACGGGTCCACCGGGGGCCTCCGCCTCAACCAGCCGATCGTCGGCGTGGCGGCCACGCCGGACGGCGGGGGCTATCGCCTGGTGGCGTCGGACGGCGGCATCTTCGCTTTCGGCAACGCGGCGTTCCACGGCTCGATGGGCGGGCACCCGCTCAACCGCCCCGTCGTCGGCATGGCGTCGACGCCCGACGGTGCCGGCTACTGGCTGGTCGCCTCCGACGGCGGCATCTTCGCCTTCGGGACCGCCCGCTTCCATGGCTCCACCGGCGGCATCCGCCTCAACCGCCCCATCGCCGGCATGGCCGCCGACCCTCTCGGCCGGGGCTACTGGCTGGTCGCCTCCGACGGCGGCATCTTCGCCTTCGACGTCCCCTTCCACAGCTCGGGCGTCGACCGGCTCGGGGCGGGCCGGGTGGCGGCGGGCATCGTGTCCGCGCCGACGGGCAACGGCTACACGCTGCTCGCCGTAGCCGCGGCCGTGCGGATCGGCTTCACCGGCGACGTCCACGGCGTGGGCCGGGTGGCCGCCTTCATGGCCCGCGGCGGCGACCCGCTCGCGGGCATGCGGCCGCTGTTCGCGGCCAACGAGGCGAACATGGTGAACCTGGAGACGGCGGTCGGCTCGTCGGGCAGCCCGGCGGCCAAGCAGTACACGTTCCAGTCGCCGCCCGAGCTGCTCCACCGCCTGCGGGCGGCGGGCGTGAACGTGGTGAACCTGGCCAACAACCACAGCCTCGACTACGGCTCCGGCGCGCTGCTGGAGACGATCGACCACGCCCGCAATGCCGGGCTCCACGTCGTGGGCGCGGGCGCCGACCGGCACCGGGCGTTCGCCCCCGCCATCGTCTCCACGCCGGGCGGGACGGTCGCCTTCCTCGGCTTCAGCCAGGTCGTGCAGGCCGGGTGGGCGGCGACCGATTCGAGCCCGGGTGTGGCCTCCGCCTACGACCTGGGCGCCGCCACCAACGCCGTGCGGGCCGCCCGGTCGCGAGCCGACCACGTCGTCGTGATGATCCAGGCGGGGGTCGAGCGGGCCGAGTGCCCCACGCCGAAGCAGCGCTCGCTGGCCCATGCGCTGATCGACGCGGGCGCCGACGTGGTGGCGGGCGGCCACCCGCACGTCCTTCAGGGCATGGAGGCTCGGGGCCGCGGCGCGATCGCCCACAGCCTGGGCAACTTCGTCTGGTACCACAACGAGCCGCCGTCGGACCGCACCGGCCTGTGGTCGGTGGAGCTGGGGCCCGATGGCGTCAAGGCGCACGACCTGGCGGCCGCGCGTATCGACGGCAACGGCAGCCCGCAGCCCGTCTCCGGCGCCGAGGCCGACGCCGTCCGCGCCCATGTGGCCTCGCTGGCCCCCGGCGCCGGCCGCTGCTGACCGCACCCCCTCGCCGTTCTGGTCCGTAGATCCGGCGCCTCAGCGCCGGATCTACGGACCAGAACGGTCAGAGCAGGCGTTGCATGAGGACGACGTCGAGCCAGCGGCCGAACTTGCGGCCGATCTCCTTCTCCACGCCGACGATCTCGAACCCGCACGACTGGTGCAGCGCGATCGAGGCGTCGTGGCCGCCCACGATCTTGGCCATGACGGCGTGGAAGCCGTGCAGCTCGGCCAGCCGTACCAACTCGCCCAGCAGCCGCCGCCCCACCCCGGCGCCCCGGGCCGATTCGTGCACGTACACCGAGTCCTCCACCGAGGTGGCGTACGCGGGCCTCGACCGGTAGGGCGACAGCGACCCGAAGCCGACCACCCGCCCCTGGGCCCCGTCGACGGCGACGACGGCGGGATGGGCGCCCGCGTGCTCGGCCAGCCAGGCGTGCTGCTCCTCGAGCGTGCGCGGGACCAGGTCGAACGTGACCGTCGAACCGGTCACCTCGCGGTTGTAGATGTCCCGGATCGCCTCGGCGTCGCCGAGCTCGGCGAGCCGCACTTTCACGTCCACCGTTCGACCCTAGGCCACGTCGGGCGGTGCCCGAGGCGACGGTGACCGGCCCGCCGCTATCATGTCCGGCTGCGCCCTCTTAGCTCAGTCGGCAGAGCACAGCCATGGTAAGGCTGGTGTCGTGGG